>JAABRB010000005.1 GCA_011391185.1 Betaproteobacteria bacterium | reverse complement strand
GCGGCCGCACGTGGTCGATATGCTCAAGAACGGCGCGGTCGACCTCATCGTGAACACTGTGGACGAGACGCGCGGCGCGGTCCGGGATTCGCGCTCGATCCGGACGACCGCGGTGCAGATGCGGATCACCTACTTCACGACGATGGCCGGCGCGCGGGCGGCGTGCGCAGGGATACGCGCCATGGGTTCCCTCACGCCCTACGATCTTCAGGGGTTGCAGAAGCGGCTGAAGGCTGCTTAACTATCGGCTGGAACCCGTTCCCCGGCCCTGCGCCGGGGTTCCTTTTTTTCATATTCCGACATGCAGAAGACTCCCCTGACCGTTGCGGGCGCCGAGAAATTGCGCGCCGAATTGCAGC
>JAABRB010000004.1 GCA_011391185.1 Betaproteobacteria bacterium | reverse complement strand
ACCGCCCGAACGCCATTACGGCGATCGCCGAGGCGCGCTCGCACGGAGATCTCTCGGAGAACGCGGAGTACGATGCGGCGAAGGAGCGCCAGGGGTTCATCGAAGGTCGCATCGCCGAGGTGGAGACGAAGCTCGCCAGTGCCCAGGTCATCGATCCGCGGTCGCTCGACGCCGACGGGCGTTGCGTGTTCGGCGCGACCGTCGAGATCGAGGACCAGGAAGGCGGGGAGAGGCTCGTCTACCAGATCGTCGGGGACGACGAGGCCGACATCAAGGAACGCAAGATCTCGGTCGGATCGCCGGTCGCCCGCGCGCTGATCGGCAAGATCGCCGGCGACGTGGTGGACGTCCAGACGCCGGGCGGCGTCAAGCATTACGAGATATTGGAGGTGAGGTACGAATAGTTGTTATCCCGTCAGCCGAGCTGACGGGATAACTGTCCGCGTTGGAGCGGACGCGGCGTACCGCGTCCGCTTAACGCGGACGGAGCTTGCCGCGCCGAGTGGGCAACGGCCGTTGGGAGCGGGCGGACCGAGGGGCTCCGGTGCGGCGGGGAATGGTCCTCCTGGCCGGTTTCACTGCTTTCGGTTTCACCTCGGGCAGCGATGCCTCGATACGTTCGCGAAAAATCACGATGACCTTCCCGATGTGCTGCACCGGTGATGCGCCGGTCGCGCCGCAGATCTCGCCCAGCAGGCGTTCACGCTCGCTGTGATCGCCCACTGTGATGCGGATCTTGATCAGCTCGTGCGAATCGAGCGCAAGCTGGACCTCGGCGAGCACCGCGGGTGTCAGTCCCGCGGTGCCGATCATCACGACCGGAGCGAGAGCGTGCGCACGACCTTTCAAGGTCTGGCGCTGGGCGGGTGTGAGTTCGGCTGCCATGTCCTCGTTTCCTCAAGGCGCATTCTAGATGACACGCGGCCGCGGCGGCAGGCGGTGGATGCAGGAGCATGTCAACGATTCGTATGTGAAGCGTGCCCAGGCAGAGGGCCTGCGCTCGCGCGCCGCGTTCAAGCTGCTCGAGCTGGACGCGAAGGACCGGCTGTTCAGCCCGGGGCAGATCGTCGTCGATCTGGGTGCGGCGCCGGGGAGCTGGTCGGAAATCGCGGTCCGCCAGACCGGTTCGGGCGGCAAGGTGATCGCGATCGATCTGCTTGAAATGGCGCCGCTCGCGGGCGTGACGTTCATCCGGGGCGATTTTGGCGAACCGGCGGCGCTCGCGCAGATCGAGCGTACGCTCGGCGGAAGCAGGGTCGACCTTGTGTTATCGGACATGGCCCCCAATATCAGTGGCGTGCCCGCGACGGATCAGGCCCGCAGCCTGCAACTCGCTGACCTCGCCGCGGAATTTGCCTTGACGCACCTGAAACCCGGCGGCGCGTTACTGGTCAAAGTTTTCCAGGGAGCAGGTTTCCCGGAATTCCTCAAGTGGCTCCGGGAGACGTTCGAGTCGGTCGCGTCGCGGAAGCCGGGTGCGTCGCGGGACCGGTCCCGCGAAATGTACCTGTTGGCCCGCCGGCCGCGGCCGCGCGGCGGTGCCCGCGGTGACGTCCGCGGTGACGTCCGCGGTGACGTCCGCGGTGACGTCCGCGGTAACGTCCGCGGTAACGTCCTAAGTGGTTGATTGGGCGTAGGGAGTTGTGCCTGCCTGGGCCGATGGATTGGGATTAGAATAGCGTGGCAGCGCGGCATGTCCGCAAGAAGGAGTGGATTTGAACAACCTGATCAAGAATCTGGTGATCTGGCTGGTGATCGGCCTCGTGCTGATGACGGTGTTCAACCAGTTCAATACGCGTCAGGCGACCCAGGCGCCGATCCCGTACTCGCAGTTCGTCGAGGAGGTCAAGTCGCGGCGGATCCAGAGCGTGACCATCGAAGGCCGCGTGCTCAAGGCGACGACGGCCGAGGGCAAGCGCGTCACGAGCTATTCGCCCGGGGACATCTGGCTCATCAGCGATCTCCTCAAGTATGGCGTCAAGGTCGAGGCCAAGCCCGAGGAGGAACCGTCGCTCCTCATGAACATCTTCGTCTCGTGGTTTCCGATGCTCCTGCTCATCGGCGTGTGGGTGTTCTTCATGCGCCAGATGCAGGGCGGGGGGCGCGGCGGCGCATTCTCGTTCGGCAAGTCGCGCGCCCGGATGCTCGACGACGCGAACAACAACGTCACCTTCGCTGACGTCGCGGGCTGCGACGAGGCCAAGGAGGACGTCGCCGAACTGGTCGACTTCCTCAAGGATCCCTCCAAGTTCCAGAAGCTCGGCGGCCGCATTCCGAAGGGCGTGCTGATGGTGGGCAATCCCGGAACGGGCAAGACCCTGCTCGCGCGCGCCATCGCGGGCGAGGCAAAGGTGCCGTTCTTCTCGATTTCCGGATCGGAATTCGTCGAGATGTTCGTGGGTGTGGGCGCGGCGCGCGTCCGGGACATGTTCGATCAGGCCAAGAAGCATGCGCCGTGCATCATCTTCATCGATGAGATCGATGCGGTCGGGCGGCAGCGCGGCGCGGGTCTCGGCGGCGGCAACGACGAGCGCGAGCAGACCCTCAACCAGCTGCTCGTGGAGATGGACGGATTCGAGGGCACCACGGGCGTGATCGTCATCGCCGCCACCAACCGGCCCGACGTGCTCGATCCGGCGTTGCTGCGGCCCGGGCGGTTCGACCGGCAGGTGGTGGTGCCGCTGCCCGACATCCGTGGTCGCGAGCAGATCCTGCTCGTCCACATGCGCAAGGTTCCCCTCGCGCCGGACGTCAAGGCCGACGTGATCGCGCGCGGGACGCCGGGATTTTCGGGCGCTGACCTCGCGAATCTCGTCAATGAAGCGGCGCTGTTCGCGGCACGCCAGGCCAAGCGTCTGGTTGACATGGACGATTTCGAAAGCGCCAAGGACAAGATCATCATGGGTGCCGCGCGCCGCTCGATGGTCATGCCGGAGGAAGAGCGTCGCAACACGGCCTATCACGAGTCGGGACACGCGGTGGTCGCGAAGCTGCTGCCCAAGACCGATCCGGTCCACAAGGTGACGATCATCCCGCGCGGTCGCGCGCTGGGCGTGACGATGCAGCTTCCCGAGGAGGATCGCTACACCCAGGATCGCGAGCGGCTGCTCAACATGATCGCCGTGCTCTTTGGCGGGCGGATTGCCGAAGAGCTGTTCATGAACCAGATGACGACCGGAGCGTCGAACGACTTCGAGCGGGCGACCGAGATCGCGCGCCGGATGGTGACCCAATGGGGCATGTCCGACGTGCTCGGGCCGATGATCTATGGCGAGAACGAGGGCGAGGTCTTCCTCGGCCGCTCGATTACCACCCACAAGAACGTCTCCGAGGCGACGATGCAGAAGGTCGATCAGGAAATCCGACGGGTGATCGACGAGCAGTATTCGCTGTCGCGGCAGTTGCTCGAGCAGAATCGCGACAAGGTCGAGGCAATGGCCAAGGCGCTGCTCGAACTGGAAACGATTGACGCGGACCAGATCAACGACATCATGGCGGGGTTGCCGCCGCGACCGCCCAAGCCGCCGCAGAATCCGCAGCCCCAGCCTCCGCCCAAGGGCGATGCTGCCGGCGCCGCGGCCCCCAGCGTCGCCTGATGACCGTGGGGGGTGTGGCGTGAGGAGTGAGGAGGCCCGCCTCCGCTCCGCGGGCCACGCCTCGCTCCGGTCGTCCCGGCCCCTGCCCATCCTGCGCTGCGGCCGATTCACGCTCGTCCTCTCGCGCCCTCTGGTGATGGGGGTCGTCAACGTCACGCCCGATTCCTTCTCGGATGGGGGGCGCTTTTTCGATCCCGCAAACGATCCCGCAAAGGCGATTGCGCACGCCAGACGCTTGGTCGAGGAGGGCGCCGACATCCTCGATATCGGTGGCGAGTCCAGCCGACCGGGCGCCGCGCCGGTGTCTGTGCGTGAGGAACTCGAGCGGATCCTTCCGGTGCTCGATGCGCTGCGGGACGGTCCGCTGCCGGTCTCGATCGATACGATGAAGCCCGAGGTCATGCGCGCCGGGCTCGATCGCGGCGCTTCGATGATCAACGATATCAATGCGCTGCGCGCGCAGGGCGCCGCGGATGTCATTGCCGGTTCAGGTGCCGCGGTCTGCCTGATGCACATGCAGGGTGACCCGCGCACCATGCAGCGCGAGCCTCGCTATGCGGATGTCGTCGGCGAAGTGAAGGCGTATCTGGCCGAACGCGCGGCCGCCGCGGAGTCCGCCGGCATAGACCGGGCGCGCATCGTGGTGGATCCGGGGTTCGGATTTGGAAAGTCCGTCGCGCACAATCTTGTCCTGCTGCGCGAGCTCGCCGGCCTCGGCGAGCTCGGGTATCCGGTCATGGCCGGTCTCTCCCGGAAGTCCACGCTCGGCGCGATCACCGGCCGGCCGGCCGATGAAAGGATGCCTGCCAGCATTGCGGCGATGCTGCTGGCCGTGCAGCGCGGCGCCGGAATCGTCCGGGTTCACGATGTTGCCGCGACCCGCGATGCCCTGGCAGTCCTCGCTGCTCTGGACGCTTTGGGATGAATCGCAAGTATTTCGGCACCGACGGGATTCGCGGGCGGGTTGGGGAACCACCCATCACCCCCGAGTTCGCGTTGCGTCTCGGTTACGCCGCCGGCATGGTACTCGCGCGCGGCGACCAGAGCGGGGAGCACCGACCGGCTGTGCTCATCGGCAAGGACACGCGCATATCCGGATACATGCTCGAGGCGGCGCTCGAGGCGGGATTCGCGTCGGCCGGCGTGGATGTCATGCTGTGCGGTCCGATGCCGACGCCTGCGGTGGCCTATCTTACGCGCGCACTGCGCCTGCAGGCGGGCATCGTGATCAGCGCCTCGCACAACCCCTATCCGGACAACGGCATCAAGTTCTTCTCCGCGGAAGGCGGCAAGCTTCCTGATGCGCTCGAGCATGACATCGAGGCCGCGCTGGAGCGGCCGCTTGCGTGCCGCCCTTCGGCCGAGCTCGGCAAGGCCCATCGCATCGACGACGCCGCCGGCCGGTACATCGAGTTCTGCAAGAGCACGTTCCCGACCTCGCTCGATCTGCGCGGACTGAAGATTGCGGTCGATTGCGCGCACGGCGCCGCCTATCACATCGCGCCGCACGTCTTCCACGAGCTCGGGGCGGACGTCGTCACCGCCGGCATCGCGCCGAACGGGCTCAACATCAACGAGGCGGTCGGGGCCACCCATCCCGCGTCACTGCAACATCTGGTTCGCACGAGCGGCGCCGACCTGGGCATCGCGCTCGACGGCGACGCCGACCGCCTGGTGATGGCCGGCGCCGATGGAGTCGTCTACGACGGCGACCAGCTGCTCTACGCCATCACGGTGAACCGGGCCCGGCGCGGCAAGGTCGCAGGCGTGGTCGGCACGCTCATGACGAATCTTGCGCTCGAGAAGGCGCTCGGCGCGCTCGGCATCGCGTTTCTCCGTGCCCGGGTCGGTGACCGGTACGTCCTGGAACTGCTGCTCGAGCGCGGGTGGGAGCTCGGCGGCGAAAACTCGGGACACATCATCTGCCTGGACAAGCACACGACGGGTGACGGCATCGTCTCGGCGCTCCAGGTGCTCACCGCGCTGCGCCAGCAGGGCAAGTCGCTCGGGGAACTGGCCGGCAGCCTGACGCTCTATCCGCAGAGGCTCATCAATGTCCGGATCGAGCGGGGGTTTGATTGGCAGTCGAACCCGGGGATCGCCCGCGCCCGAACCGCCGCCGAGGCGCGGCTCGGAGATCGAGGGCGCCTGCTGCTGCGGCCGTCCGGCACCGAGCCCGTGCTGCGGGTGATGGTCGAGGGCGAGGACGATATCGAAGTCGCCTCGATCGCGGCAGACGTGGCGGCGGCCGCCGAGCAGGCCGCGGCTGCCACTGCCACGTAACCCGCCGCCTGGCGAAACCCGGGCGGGCCGGACTGTAATCTCCCTGTCACATCACGCCCATACACTTCGCGTGGCGGTCGAGGACCGCTGCGATTTCGAAGAACTGTCCAGCAAGGAGTGACGCATGGGATCGAGAATGCTTTCAGGTGCTGCGCTCGTCACATCGGCGATCTTCGCCACTGCGGCGTTCGCGGCTGACATCACCGGCGCCGGGGCGACGTTTCCCTACCCGATCTACGCCAAGTGGGCCGATGCGTACAAGAAAGCCACCGGAAACGGGTTGAACTACCAGTCGATCGGATCGGGCGGCGGCATCAAGCAGATTCGCGCGAAGACCGTCGACTTCGGCGCCTCCGACAAGCCCCTCAAGGTCGACGAGCTGGCGGAGCACGGGTTGATCCAGTTCCCGGCGATCATGGGCGGAGTCGTCCCCGTGGTGAACGTTCCCGGCGTGGGTCCCGGTCAGCTCAAGCTCTCGGGTCCGGTCCTGGCGGACATCTTTCTCGGCAAGGTCAACAAGTGGAACGACCCGGCGATCGCGGGCATGAACCCCGGTGTCACGCTTCCCGGGTCGGGCATCACGGTCGTGCACCGCTCCGACGGCAGCGGGACCACGTTCCTGTTCACCAACTACCTGTCGAAAGTCAGCCCGGAATGGAAATCCAAGGTCGGCGAAAACACGTCGGTGTCCTGGCCGGCCGGGATCGGCGGCAAGGGCAATGAAGGCGTGGCCGCGCAGGTGCAGCGCCTGAAGGCCTCGATCGGTTATGTCGAGTTCGCCTACGCCAAGCAGAACAAGATGTCGCACGCGCAGCTGAAGAATCGCGCCGGGTTCTTCGTGCAACCGAGCGAGCAGACCTTTCAGGCAGCGGCGGCGAGCGCCGACTGGAAGAACGCGGCGGGGTTCTACGAGATCCTCACCGACGAGCCGGGTGCCGGGAGCTGGCCGATCACCGGCGCGAGCTTCATCCTGATACACAAGGCACAGGCGGATCCCGAAAAGGCCATCGAAGTGCTCAAGTTCTTCGACTGGTCGTTCGCGAACGGCGACAAGATGGCGTCCGAGCTCGACTACGTGGCGATTCCGCAGAGCGTCGTCGGCCTGATCAAGGATTCATGGAAGGCGAATCTCAAGGGCCCGGGCGGCGCACCAGTCTGGAAGTGATCGAAAATGTAGAATAGGGCGATGGCCCAGCCACCGCCCGCGGATTCGTTCGGACTATCGCGACACAGTGGGAGCGCGCCCGGCGATGGCGTTGCGGCCCTGGCCCGGGACGCGGCCGTGGCGACGGCCCGTTCCGCCGGCGATCGCAGGGGCGATCGCCTCCGCCGGCAGGATGCGGCGTTCCGCCTCGTTACGCAGAGCTTTGCGTTCCTCGTCCTCGCCCTCCTGGCCGGCATCATCCTGACGCTGGTCGCCGGCGGCTGGCAGTCGATCACGCATTTCGGTCCCGGGTTCCTGTTCAGCAGCGAGTGGAACCCGGTCACCGAGGAATTCGGCGCGCTGGTGCCGATCGTCGGCACGCTCGTGACATCGGCGATCGCGCTTCTCATCGGCGTCCCCGTAAGCTTCGGAATCGCCCTGTTCCTGACCGAGCTTGCTCCGGTCTGGCTGCGGCGCCCCGTCGGCACTGCAATCGAGCTGCTGGCCGCCATACCGAGCATCATCTACGGCATGTGGGGGCTGTTCGTATTCGCGCCGCTGTTCGCCGACTACGTGCAGCCGTTCCTGATCGACGTGCTCGGTCCGATCCCCCTGATCGGCGTTCTATTCCAGGGGCCACCGATGGGGATCGGGGTGCTGACTGCCGGAATCATCCTCGCCGTCATGGTGATACCGTTCATCTCGGCGGTCATGCGCGACGTGTTCGAGATCGTGCCCGCGGTGATCAAGGAATCCGCCTACGGGGTCGGTGCGACGACATGGGAAGTGGCCTGGAACATCGTGCTGCCGTACACGAAGGTCGGGGTCATCGGCGGGATCATGCTCGGCCTCGGCCGCGCGCTCGGCGAAACGATGGCGGTCACCTTCGTGATCGGCAATGCGCATCGGCTGTCGAGCTCGCTGCTCGCTCCCGGCAACAGCATCGCGTCGGCGCTCGCGAACGAGTTCACGGAAGCGGTCGGCGATCTCTATTTCTCGGCGCTGATCGAGCTCGGCCTGATACTCTTTGTCATCACGTTCATCGTCCTGTCCCTGTCCAAGCTGCTCCTGCTCCGGCTCGCCCGGCGGGAAGGCCGGCAGACCTGACACCGGGACATTGCAGATGGACCTCTACGCGCGGCGGCTGTGGATGAACCGGTTCAACCTGTTCATGTCGCTGCTCGCGACGGCGTTCGGACTGTTCTGGCTTGCGTGGATCCTGTGGACCCTGTTCGACGCCGGGTTCACGGCGGTGTGGTCCGATGTTTTCACCCAGATGACTCCGCCGCCGGGAAGCTCGGGGGGGCTTCTCAACGCAATCGTCGGGTCGCTGATCATGGCGGGCGGCGCGACGCTGCTCGGTACGCCGATCGGGATATTGGCAGGCGTCTACCTGGCCGAGTTCGGGCGCCGCGGCTGGCTCGCGCCCACGACCCGCTTCGTCAGCGACATCCTGCTCAGCGCGCCGTCGATCGTGATCGGACTGTTCGTCTACGAGGCGTACGTTGTTCGCGTGAAGCATTTCTCCGCGCTCGCCGGAATCCTGGCGCTCGCGCTGATCGTGATCCCCGTAGTCATTCGCACGACCGAGAACATGCTGAGGCTCGTGCCCGACAGCCTGCGCGAGGCCGCGGCGGCGCTCGGTGCGCCCCAGTGGAAAATCATCACGACGGTCACCCTGCGGGCGGCGCGCGCGGGCGTGCTGACCGGAGTCCTCCTTGCGGTGGCGCGCATATCCGGCGAGACCGCGCCGCTGCTCTTCACGGCGCTCAACAACCAGTTCTGGAGCGTGGATTTCAATGCGCCGATGGCGAACCTTCCGGTTGTCATCTTCCAGTTCGCCATGAGTCCCTATGAGGATTGGCAGCGGCTTGCCTGGGCGGGCGCGTTGCTGATCACCCTGAGCGTGCTCGCGCTGAACATTCTGGCGCGGATGATTTTTCGCAACCGGTCGGCCTCCTATTGATTTTCGCCCGATGAAAACGAAACCCGAATCAAAGGCGTCGGTGCCGGCCGAAACAGGATCGAGCGAGAAGATCAAGATCGAGGTGCGGAACCTCGATTTCTTCTACGGTCAGTTCCAGGCGCTGAAAGACATCAACCTCAAGGTTCTCGAGCGCAGGATAACAGCCTTCATCGGGCCTTCCGGATGCGGAAAGTCCACGCTGCTGCGCACGTTCAACCGCATGTACGCGCTCTACCCGAGCCAGGAGGCGACGGGAGAGATCATCGTGGACGGGGCAGACATCCTTGCGCCCCGGCAGGATCTGAACCGCCTGCGCGCCAAGATCGGCATGGTGTTCCAGAAGCCGACGCCGTTTCCGATGTCGATCTACGACAACATCGCGTTCGGCGTTCGGCTGTACGATCGACTGCCCACCCGTGAAATGGACGAGCGCGTGGAGTTGGCGTTGCGCAAGGCGGCGCTGTGGGACGAGGTCAAGGACAAGCTCGCGCAGAGCGGGATGAGCCTTTCGGGGGGGCAGCAGCAGCGACTGTGCATTGCACGCGGGATCGCGGTCCGGCCCGAGGTGCTGCTGCTCGACGAACCGTGCTCCGCACTCGATCCCATCTCGACGGCGCGAATCGAGGAGCTGATCAGCGAACTGAAGAGCGATTACACCATCGTCATGGTCACGCACAACATGCAGCAGGCCGCGCGGGTCTCGGACTATACCGCCTACATGTACCTCGGCGAGATCATCGAGTTCGACGTGACCGACCAGATCTTCATCACGCCCAAGAAGAAGCAGACCGAGGACTACATCACCGGCCGTTTCGGCTGAGCGGACGACGCGGAGATGTCGCAGCCCAGGCCATCTGACCCCGCGGTGCGGGTCGACTCCGGGCGTTTGCTGGAGTTGTATCGCGTGATGGCCCGCATCCGCGCCTTCGAGGAGGCGGCTGAGCAGGCGAGCCTCGGCGGCGTCGCTGCATTCGGCGCCTCGCTCGGGCCGGCCGCGGCGGTTCGCGGGCCCCTGCATCTTTCCACGGGGCAGGAGGCAGTGCCTGCGGGGGTGTGCGCGAACCTGCAGCGGACCGATCTCCTCACGTCGACCCATCGCGGGCACGGGCACACGATCGCAAAGGGGGCGGACGTCGCCGCGATGATGGCGGAACTTCACGGCCGCGCGGCTGGCGTCAATCGCGGCAAGGGCGGCTCCATGCACATCGCGGATTTCTCCGTGGGCATGCTGGGCGCGAACGGCGTGGTGGCGGCCGGAATTCCGATTGCCATCGGGGCGGCGCACGCGATCCGCATGCGTTCCGGTTCGGCGATCGTGGCGTGCTTCTTCGGCGACGGTGCGGTGAACCGCGGCCCGTTTCTCGAGGGGCTCAACTGGGCAGCCGTGTTCCGCCTGCCGGTACTCTTCGTCTGCGAGGACAATGGCTACTCCGCGACGACGGCGACCGGACCCCTGACGGCGGGCGACGGCGCGGCCGCGCGCGCACTCGCTGTGGGCGTTCCGGGTCAGCGAGTGGATGGAAACGATGTCGTGGCCGTGGAAGCCGCGGCGGCAGAGCTCGCGGCGCGCGTGCGCGGCGGCGGCGGACCGCAGTTCCTGCATGCAATCACATACCGCGTGAAGGGCCACGTATCGGTCGATACGGCGGGATATCGCGATCCGGCCGAGCTCGAGCGGGCGCGCGCGCGCGATCCGCTCGATATTGCCGCGCGACGACTCGTCGAGGCCGGGGTGCCGAAGCACGTGATCGACGCGGCTCGAGTGGCCGCCGCAGCTGAAATCGATGCGGCCGTCGCGGCAGCGCGTGGCGCGTCCGATCCTGACCCGGCGGAGGCCTATCTCGAGATCCAGGACACGGGAGCCGGAATGTGGCGCTGATGAGCTACAGCGAGGCCGCGCGCGCCGCCGTGACCGAGGCGATGCGCGCCGATCCCGGCGTGGTGGTGCTCGGCGAGGACGTGGGTCGCGGGGGTGTGTTCGCGCAATACAAGGGACTGCAGCAGGCGTTCGGCGGGGAACGCGTGATCGACACGCCGATCTCGGAAGCCACCATGATGGGCGCGGCGGTGGGCATGGCGCTGCAGGGCATGCGGCCGATCGTCGAGCTGCGGGTCGTCGACTTCGCGCTTTGCGCCATCGATGAGGTCGTCAACCAGGCCGCCAAGGCGCGCTACATGTTCGGCGGCCAGGGGCGCGTGCCGCTCGTGGCGCGCATGCCGGTGGGATTGTGGTCCGGCTCGGCCGCGCAGCACTCGCAGTCACTGGAGGCGTGGTTCGCGCACATCCCGGGCCTGGTGGTCGTGACGCCGGCAATGCCGGCCGACAACTACGCGCTGCTCCACGCGGCGATCGAATGCGACGATCCGGTGATCTACATGGAGCACAAGGAGCTCTGGGGGCTCTCCGGAGAGGTGCCGGAAGGACATCGGATCGCGCTCGGGCGCGCGGCAGTCGTGCGCGCGGGTAGAGACATCACAGTGGTCACGTGGTCGCGCAGCGTGCACGATACGCTGGCGGCCGCGAGACTGGCGGCGGAGCAGGGTGTATCGGTCGAAGTGATCGACCTGCGCACGATCTGGCCCTGGGATCGCGAGGCGGTGCTCGCCTCGGTGGCCCGGACCCGGCGGCTGCTCGTCGTGCACGAGGCCGTCCAGCCGGGCGGATTCGGGGCCGAGGTCGCGGCCACCGTGGCGGAGGAGCTGGGCGTTCCGGTCGCGCGGCTCGGCGCGCCGCGCATTCCGGTCGGATACTCGCGCACGCTGGAGAGCGAGGCGCGGATCGGTGCGGATCGGATCCTCGCGCGGGTCATGGCGCTGGTCGGCGGAGCGCCGGCCTCCAATCGGGCGCCGTCATTGCGCGCGACATGATCGCCCTGCTGCAGCGAGTCCTGCGCGCGCGTGTCACGGTCGACGGTGAAACGGCCGGCGAGATCGGGCCAGGGCTCCTCGTGTTCGCCTGCGCGGAGCGGGGTGACTCGTTGCGGCAGGTGGCGCGGCTCGCCGAACGGATCCTCAATTTTCGGATCTTCGGCGACGCGGCCGGCCGGATGAATCTCGCGGTGCGCGACGTCGGGGGCGGCGTACTCCTCGTCTCGCAGTTCACGCTCGCGGCCGATACCGCAAGCGGCAATCGTCCGAGCTTCACGCCGGCTGCCGATCCCGCGACCGGTCGCAGGCTGTACGAGGCGCTGGTCGAGAAGGTCGCCGCCGCGCATGCGCCCGTCGCAACGGGCCGTTTCGGCGCGCACATGCAGGTGGACCTGGTAAATGATGGTCCGGTCACGTTCTCGCTGCGAGTCGATCCGGAGCGAGTTCGATGACCAACGGAGGGCGCGAGGCCGGCGCGGACCGTGCCGGGAATTCCCTTGTCGCGCTGCGGAAAATTGACCGGATCGGCAAGAGACCGGTAAAATTCAAAGGTTTAATCGAGGCAATCTGGGGATGCGGACGAAGCTGGTCGCCGGCAACTGGAAGATGTACGGGAGTCTCGCGGCGAACCAGCGCTTGCTCGAAGCGGTGCGGACGGCCGGCGGCGAGCTGCACGGCGCAGCGTGCGCCGTTTGCGTGCCGTTCCCGTACCTCGCGCAGGCTGCCAGCGTGCTCGGGGGCACTCCCGTGGCCTGGGGCGGTCAAAATATTTCGGAGCACGACTCCGGCGCCTATACGGGGGAGGTTTCCGGCGCGATGCTGCGTGACTTCGGATGCCGGTATGCGATCGTGGGGCACTCCGAGCGCAGAGCGCTCCACGGTGAGCGTGATCACCAGGTCGCGGCGAAATTCCAGGCTGCGCAGCGGGCGGGGTTGATGCCGATCCTGTGCGTCGGTGAGACGCTCGAGGAGCGCAACCAGGGCGCAACCGAGGCGGTCGTCGGGCGACAGCTCGACGCGGTCCTGGACGTGGCCGGTGTGCAGGCATTCGCCGAGGCCGTGCTGGCATACGAGCCGGTCTGGGCGATCGGAACGGGACAAAACGCGACGCCGGCGCAGGCGCAGACGGTGCACGAGTTTCTGCGGGCGCGTGTCGCGAAGCGGGACGCGGGGCTGGCCGGAAAGCTGCTGATCCTGTACGGCGGAAGCGTGAAGTCCGGCAATGCGGCCGAGCTCTTCGCAATGCCGGATGTCGATGGCGGGCTGGTCGGCGGGGCGTCTCTCGTCGCCGAGGATTTCATCGCGATCTGCAGGGCGGCTGCAGACGCGCAGGCGGCATCCTGATATGGATTGCAGCGGCGCATACGCTGTTTCCAGGACAGTTTTCGGAATCGAGGAAATCGAATGATCGACTGGGTAATCGTGATTCTTGCAGTACACGTCGTGGTGGCCGTGGCCGTCATCGCGCTCGTGCTCCTTCAGCACGGCAAGGGGGCTGACGTTGGTGCCGCGTTCGGAGGGGGGGCGTCCGGCAGCGTTTTCGGGGCGACTGGATCGGCAAACTTCCTCTCGCGTGCCACCGCACTGCTTGCCGCGATCTTCTTCATGACGAGCCTCGGGCTTGCCTATGTCGCGAGCAACAAGCCGGGTGCCGGGGGCACGATCATGGAAACGGTGAAACCGCCGCCTGCGCCAGCGGGAAAAGCGTCGGAATCGAAGCCCGCCTTGAAGCCCGATACGCCCGACTCACGGGCCAGTGAAGTGCCGAAGTAAGGTAGAATTTCGGGGTTTGCCGACGTGGTGAAATTGGTAGACACGCCGTCTTGAGGGGGCGGTGGCGAAAGCTGTGTGAGTTCGAATCTCACCGTCGGCACCAGATACAGCGCGAGCGGGATGGAGCAGTCCACCCCATTCCAGACACTTAAAACAGGAAATGCGCGGCGAGGGGTCAAAAAATAGCGCGACCGGATTCAGAAGGCGGCGGTATTTCCCATCTCCGTAGACAGCGATGCTCGCAGCGTACTATCCAATCCTGCTTTTCATCATCGTCGGCCTGGGGTTCGGCGGTCTCCTCGTCAGCCTTGGCTGGACCGCCAGCACGCTGCTCGGCGTGAACCGGCCCGACAGCGAAAAGCTTGCGCCGTACGAATGCGGGTTCGAGGCGTTCGAGGACGCGCGCATGAAATTCGACGTGCGCTATTACCTCGTCGCGATCCTCTTCATCCTTTTCGATCTCGAGATCGCCTTCCTCTTTCCGTGGGCGATCACGCTGAACGAAATCGGCAAGTTCGGCTTCGTGTCGATGATGATCTTTCTCGGTGTTCTGGCCGTGGGGTTCGTCTACGAGTGGAAGAAGGGCGCGCTCGAGTGGGAGTGAGTGACCATGGGTGCGAATGAAGGCTTGATGCAGCGCGGTTTCGTGACGACCACGCTCGACACCGTGATCAACTGGACACGGACGGGCTCGATGTGGCCGATGACGTTCGGCCTTGCATGCTGCGCGATCGAGATGATGCATGCCGGCGCGGCGCGCTACGATCTCGACCGCTTCGGAATCGTTTTCCGTCCGAGCCCGCGCCAATCCGACGTGATGATCGTCGCGGGCACGCTCTGCAACAAGATGGCGCCCGCGTTGCGCAAGGTCTACGACCAGATGGCGGAGCCGCGCTGGGTGATCTCGATGGGCTCCTGCGCGAACGGCGGCGGGTACTACCACTACTCCTACTCGGTGGTGCGCGGGTGCGACCGGATCGTTCCGGTGGACGTCTACGTTCCGGGGTGCCCGCCGACATCCGAGGCGCTCCTGTACGGCATCCTGCAGTTGCAGAACAAGATCCGGCGGACGAACACGATCGCGCGCTAGCCGACGGTGCGGAACGCTTCCTCCTGATGACGGCGAAACTCGAGCGACTATCCACGGCGATCGGCACCGCGCTCGGCGACAGGGTCGTGAGCCAGACAACGGCCCTTGGCGAGCTGACCGTGGTGGTCGACGCGGATGCATATCTTGCGACCGCTCTGATATTGCGTGACACCCCGGCGCTCGGGTTCGCCCAGATGATCGACCTCTGCGGGGTCGACTACTCGACCTACGGCGATGTGCCCCAGGAAGGACGGCGATTTGCGGTCGTCGTTCACCTGCTGGCGGTCACCCACAACTGGCGCGTGCGCCTGCGCACTTTTGCGACGGACGACGGTTTCCCGGTGGTGGATTCCCTGGTGAGCGTCTGGCCGGCGGCAAACTGGTTCGAGCGCGAGGCGTTCGATCTCTTCGGCATCATGTTCAGCGGGCACCCGGATCTGCGCCGCATCCTCACCGACTACGGTTTCACCGGACACCCATTCCGCAAGGATTTCCCGCTTTCCGGGCAGGTCGAGATGCGCTACGACCCGGAGCGGAAGCGGGTCATCTATCAGCCGGTTTCCATCGAGCCGCGCGAGATCACGCCCCGGATCATCCGCGAGGAAAGCTACGGGGAACGCGGACGTGGCTGAGATCCGCAACTACACGATGAACTTCGGGCCCCAGCATCCGGCCGCGCACGGGGTGCTGCGCCTGGTGCTGGAGCTGGACGGCGAAGTCATCATGCGCGCCGACCCGCACATCGGACTGCTGCATCGCGCGACCGAGAAGCTCGCGGAACACAAGACATATCTCCAGTCGCTGCCGTACATGGACCGGCTGGATTACGTGTCGATGATGTGCAACGAGCATGCCTACTGCATGGCGATCGAACGCCTGCTCGGCATCGACGTTCCGCTGCGGGCCCAGTACATCCGGGTGATGTTCGACGAGATCACGCGGATCCTGAACCATCTGCTCTGGCTCGGCACCCACGGCCTGGATATCGGTGCGATGACCATCTTCCTCTACTGCTTCCGGGAGCGCGAGGACCTGATGGATTGCTATGAGGCGGTGTCGGGTGCCCGGATGCACGCGGCCTACTACCGGCCCGGCGGCGTCTATCGCGACCTCCCCGAGGCGATGCCCCAGCATCTCCCGTCGCCGTACCGGAGCGCCAGGGAGATCGCGCGGCTCAATGAACGACGCGCAGGCTCACTGCTCGACTTCATCGAGCGCTTTACCGACAGCTTTCCGGCGCGCGTCGACGAGTACGAGACGCTGCTCACTGACAACCGGATCTGGAAGCAGCGCACGGTCGGGATCGGTGTCGTCAGTCCGGAGGAGGCTCTCGCGAACGGGTTCACCGGGCCGATGCTGCGTGGATCGGGCGTCGAGTGGGATCTGCGCAAGAAGCAGCCGTACGAGGTCTACGATCGCATGGAATTCGACGTGCCGGTCGGCGTGACCGGCGACTGCTACGACCGCTATCTGGTGCGCGTCGAGGAGATGCGCCAGGCGAACCGCATCATCCGCCAGTGTATCGAATGGCTGCGCGCCAATCCCGGGCCGGTGATCGTCGACAATCACAAGATCGCGCCACCCTCGCGCGTCGCGATGAAGAGCAACATGGAGGAGCTGATCCACCATTTCAAGCTCTTCACCGAAGGCATCATGGTACCGGCCGGCGAAGTCTACGCGGCGGTGGAACATCCCAAGGGCGAGTTCGGGATCTACATCGTCTCGGACGGCGCCAACAAGCCCTACCGGATCAAGATCCGCCCGCCCGGGTTTGCGCACCTGAGCGCGATGGACGGTCTGACAAAGGGCCACATGATTGCGGATGTCGTCGCAATCATCGGCACGATGGACATCGTATTTGGCGAGATCGACCGCTGATGCTATCCCCTCAGGCAATCGAGAAAATCGATCGCGAGCTTGCGAAGTTCCCGCCCGACCAGAAGCGCTCGGCGGTGATGTCGGCGCTCACCATTGCGCAGCACGAGAACGGCCACCTCTCGACCGGGCTCATGGACGCGGTGGCCGATTACCTGGGGATGTCGCCCATCGCGGTGTACGAGGTCGCGACCTTCTATGGCATGTACGACGTGAAGCCGGTCGGCGCGCACAAGCTCTGCATCTGCACCAACCTGCCCTGCGCGCTGCGGGGGGCGGTCGAGGCGGCCGAGCACCTGAAGCGCGTGCTCGGGATCGACTTCAACGAGACCACGCCGGACGGGAAGTTCACGCTCAAGGAAGGCGAATGCTTCGGTGCCTGCGGCGATGCCCCGGTCGTCCTGCACAACAGCAAGACCATGCTGTCTTTCGTGACCGGGGACCGGATCGATCAGCTCCTCGCGGAGCTCTCCAAATGAACACCGCGCACCCCCCTTTCCCGGTCGATGCCTACGGCCCCGATGCGGTAATCATGAAGGGCGTCAACGGGCTGAACTGGCGGCTGAAGGACTACGAGGCGCGCGGCGGCTACGCGGCGCTGCGCAAGATTCTCGCCCAGAAGATTGCGCCGGACACGATCATCGCCGAGATGAAGAAGTCCGCGCTGCGCGGGCGCGGCGGGGCCGGATTTCCGACCGGGCTCAAGTGGAGCTTCATGCCGCGGAGCTTCCCGGGGCAGAAATACATGGTGTGCAATTCGGACGAGGGCGAGCCCGGCACATTCAAGGATCGGGACATCCTCCGCTACAACCCGCACAGCCTGATCGAGGGCATGATCATCGGCGGGTACACGACCGGTGCGTCGGTCGGCTACAACTATATCCACGGCGAGATCTGGCAGGTCTACGAGCAGTTCGAGGAAGCGCTTGCCGAGGCGCGCGCCGCGGGCTATATCGGCCCGAACATCCTCGACAGCGGCTTCGCATTCGAGCTGCACGCGTTCCATGGCTGGGGCGCGTACATCTGCGGGGAAGAAACCGCGCTCCTCGAGTCGCTCGAGGGCAAGCGGGGCCAGCCACGGTTCAAGCCGCCATTCCCCGCGAGTTACGGCCTCTACGGCAAACCGACGACCATCAACAATACCGAGACCTTCGCCGCGGTGCCGTGGATTGTGGCCAACGGGGGCGAGCGCTTCCTCGAGCTCGGGCGGCCGAACAATGGCGGAACGAAGCTCTTCTCGGTGTCGGGAAACGTGGAGCGCCCGGGCAACTTCGAGGTGCGGCTCGGTACGCCCTTCGCGAAGCTGCTCGAGATGGCGGGCGGAGTGACCCGGGGCAGGCGCCTGAAAGCGGTCATTCCGGGCGGCTCGTCGATGCCGGTACTGCCCGCCGAAATCATGCTGCAGACCGACATGGACTACGACTCCATCGCGAAGGCGGGCTCGATGCTCGGCTCCGGCGCGGTCATCGTGATGGACGACTCGACTTGCATGGTCAAGGCGCTCGAGCGTCTCGCATACTTCTACTACGAGGAGTCGTGCGGCCAGTGCACACCATGCCGCGAGGGGACGGGATGGCTCTACCGGATGGTGCACCGGATCGAGACGGGCCGGGGGCGTGCGGAGGACCTGGACGCGCTGAACAGCATCGCCGACAACATTCAGGGTCACACGATCTGCGCACTCGGCGACGCGGCGGCCCTGCCGGTGAAGAGCTTCATCAAGCACTTCCGCGATGAGTTCCTGCACCACATCGAGCACAAGCGCTGCGCCGTCACGGTCGCCGGCGGCTACGCGACGACCCCGGGCGCCGCGCTGCGGGTGGCGGCATGACGGCGGAGAGGCTGCTGAAGGTCGAGATCGATGGCCAGCCGATCGAGGTGCCGCACGGCGCCACGGTCATGGAAGCCGCCAACCGTCTCGGCGTCTACGTTCCGCATTTCTGCTATCACCGGAAACTCTCGATCGCGGCGAACTGCCGCATGTGCCTCGTGCAGGTGGAGAAGGCGCCCAAGCCGATGCCGGCCTGCGCAACGCCGGTCACCGACGGGATGAAGGTGTCGACCCAGTCCGAATACGCCCGGCGGGCGCAACGCGGCGTCATGGAGTTCCTGCTCATCAACCACCCGCTGGACTGTCCCATCTGCGATCAGGGGGGCGAGTGCCAGCTGCAGGACCTCGCGGTCGGCTACGGCGGAAGCGCGTCGCGCTACGAAGAGGCGAAGCGGGTCGTCCCGCACAAGAGCCTCGGTCCGCTCGTTTCCGCCGCGGAGATGACGCGCTGCATCCACTGCACGCGCTGCGTGAGATTCGGCCAGGAGATCGCGGGCGTCATGGAGCTCGGCATGGCGGGTCGCGGTGAGCATGCCGAGATCCTCTCGTTCGTCGGTCGATCGGTGGACTCCGAGCTGTCGGGAAACATGATCGACATCTGCCCGGTCGGGGCCCTCACGTCGAAACCGTTCCGCTACAGTGCGCGGAATTGGGAGCTCGCGCGCCGGAAGTCGGTGTCGCCGCACTGTGGCCTCGGGTCCAATCTCATCGTCCAGACCCAGCACGAGCGCGTGATGCGGGTTCTGCCGCTGGAGAACGAGGCGCTGAACGAGTGCTGGCTGTCCGACAAGGACCGCTTCTCGTACGAGGGGTTGAACTCGGCGGACCGGCTCACCCGCCCGATGCTCAAGCAGGGCGGGGAATGGCGGGAGGTGGATTGGCACGTCGCGCTCGAGTTCGCGGCGCATGCGCTGCGCGGAACCGTGTCTGCGCACGGCCCCGCGGCGATTGGCGCGCTCGGTTCGCCGCACGCGACGCTGGAAGAGCTCTACCTGCTGCAGAAGCTCGCGCGCGGACTCGGCTCGGACAATGTCGATTTTCGCCTGCGCCAGTCGGATTTCGCGGGCGACGGCCATCTGTCCGGTGTGCCCTGGCTCGGCATGAACGTCGCCGACATCGACGCGCTCGACCGGGTGCTCGTCGTCGGATCGTTCCTGCGCAAGGATCATCCGCTGATCGCGCACCGGCTCCGGCAGGCCGCCAAGCGCGGACAGGAAGTGAGCGTCCTGCACGTCGCGGGCGACGACCTGCTCATCAAGCTGGCCCACCGCATGGTGGTGGCACCGAGCGGGCTTTGGCAGGCTCTGGCGCAGATCATCCACGTTGCGGCAGCGGCGAAAGGAACGATGACTCCGGCCGGGCTCGCGAGCGTGCCGGCCGCGGAAGAAGCCGGCGCGATCGCGCGCAGTCTCGCGTCGGGGCAGAACGTCGGAATCTTTCTCGGCAATTCCGCGCAGCAACATCCGCATGCCGCCCGGCTGCATGCCCTCGTCCAGGAGCTCGCCGGAGTGCTGGGCGCGCGTTTTGGATTCCTGGGCGAGGCGGCGAACAGCGTGGGCGGCTATCTCGCCGGCTGCGTGCCGGGGGCAAATGGCCTGAACGCGGGCACGATGCTGGCTGCCCCCCGCAAGGCCTACATCCTGCTGAACGTCGAGCCGGAGCTCGACTGCCACGATCCCGGGCGGGCGATGGCCGCCATGAACGAAGCCGGCGTGGTGGTCGCGCTGACTGCGTACCGTGGCGCCGTCGAAGACTATGCCGACGTCCTGCTGCCGATCACACCCTTCACCGAGACTGCCGGGACATTCGTCAACACCGAGGGGCGCCGGCAGGGCTTCAATGGCGTGGTACGCCCGCTCGGCGATGCCCGCCCCGGATGGAAGGTGCTGCGGGTGCTGGGCAATCTGCTCGGAATCGACGGCTTCGAGTACGACACGAGCGAAGCGGTGCGCGACGCGGCATGCACGGCGGGAGATATTGCGGCACGGCTCGATAACCGGATCGCGGGTGTGGCGCTCGAGCTCTCTGCATCGACTTCCACATCGGCGCCGGGGCTGCAGCGGGTTGCCGATGTGCCGATCCATTTCACCGATCCGATCGTGCGCCATGCCGGATCCCTGCAGCAGACGCGCGACGCGCAGGCTCCCCGCGCGTACATGAACACCGTATCCCTCGCCCGTCTCGGCCTTGCGTCTGGACAGCGCGTGCGGGTGCGGCAGGGTCTGGGCGACGCGGAGGTTGAACTCGTCAGCGACGAACAACTGGCGGACGGTTGCGTCCGGCTGGCTGCGGCGCACGCACACACGTCCCGACTGGGCGGCATGTTCGACGAACTCTCGCTCGAGCCGGCATGAGCGACATCGCTCGCGCGTTCGAAGGCTACTACACCGAGTGGTTCGGCCCGGAGTGGGGGCCGGCACTGTTTCTCACCGTAAAGACCCTGATGCTCATCTTCGCGATCGCCATTCCGATCATCCTGTGCGTGGCGTACCTCACGCTCGCGGAGCGCAAGATCATCGGCTACATGCAGGTGCGCATCGGCCCGAACCGCGTCGGCTGGAACGGGCTGCTGCAGCCGTTTGCCGACACGCTGAAACTGCTCGTCAAGGAAGTCGTGGTGCCGAGCGGCGCGAACCGCTTCCTGTTCATCCTCGCGCCGATGCTGTCGCTGATGCCGGCGCTCGCCGCGTGGGCCGTGATTCCGTTTGCTCCGGAGCTCGTGCTCGCCGACGTCAATGCCGGCCTGCTCTATCTGCTCGCGATCACGTCCATGGGCGTCTACGGCGTGATCATCGCCGGCTGGGCGTCCAACTCCAAGTACGCCTTCCTCGGTGCGATGCGCTCCGCGGCCCAGATCGTGTCCTATGAAATCGCCATGGGCTTCGCGCTCATCTGCGTGCTCATGGTCTCGCAGAGCCTGAACCTCTCGGAAATCGTCAACGGACAGGGTCGCGGCCAGTTCGCGCAGCAGGGACTCACATTCCTGTCCTGGAACTGGCTGCCGCTCTTTCCGATGTTCGTGGTCTATTTCATCGCTGCGGTCGCGGAGACCAACCGGGCACCGTTCGACGTCTCGGAGGGTGAGTCGGAGATCGTGGCCGGGTTCCACGTCGAGTATTCCGGAATGGCGTTTGCGC
The DNA here is from genome assembly GCA_011391185.1 of Betaproteobacteria bacterium. Next base: position 11,761 of record JAABRB010000004.1, on the reverse strand, counting down.
TCTTCTTTCTGGCCGAGTACGCGAACATGATTCTCGTCTCCACGCTGGCAGTCCTCATGTTCCTCGGAGGTTGGCTGCCGCCCGTTGACTCGACATTCGCGAACGCCGTGCCCCCGATCATGTGGCTTGCCCTGAAAGTTGCAGCGCTGCTTTTCTGCTTCCTGTGGTTCCGCGCCACGTTCCCGCGCTATCGCTACGACCAGATCATGCGGCTCGGCTGGAAGGTCTTCATTCCGATTACGCTGATCTGGGTCGTGGTAATCGGGGTCTGGATGCAGACGCCATTCAACATATGGAGCGGCGGGTCGTGATCCGGGGCCCCGCATTTTCCGGTCCAGGAGGGACGCGATGATCGAGCGGATTCGCGACCTCTTCAAGACCTTTCTGCTCATCGAGCTCGTGAAGGGCCTGGCGATCACCGGACGGCATCTCTTCGCGCGCAAGATCACGGTGCTGTACCCGGAGGAGAAGACGCCCATCTCGCCCCGCTTCCGCGGATTGCACGCGCTGCGCCGCTACCCGAACGGCGAGGAGCGCTGCATTGCCTGCAAGCTCTGCGAGGCGATCTGCCCGGCGCTTGCGATCACGATCGAATCGGCGCAGCGCGAGGATGGCACACGCCGGACGACGCGCTACGACATCGACCTCACGAAGTGCATCTTCTGTGGGATGTGCGAGGAGTCCTGCCCGGTCGACTCGATTGTCGAAACCCGGATTCTCGAATATCACGGCGAGCAGCGCGGCGACCTCTACTATACCAAGGAGATGCTGCTCGCAATCGGCGACAAGTACGAGGCGCAGATCGCTGCGGATCGTGCGTCCGACGCGGCGTATCGGTAGCGGGCACTGTCACGATGTTCGAGGCTATCGTTTTTTACGTCTTCGCCGCGATTCTGCTAATCGCGGCGGCCCGCGTCATCACCGCGCGCAATCCGGTGCATGCCGCGCTCTTTCTCGTGCTGGCTTTCTTCACGGCGGCCGCGATCTGGCTGCTGCTGCGGGCCGAATTCCTGGCCATCACGCTGGTGCTCGTCTACGTCGGTGCGGTGATGGTTCTCTTCCTGTTCGTCGTCATGATGCTCGACATCAATCTCGACCGTCTGCGCGAGGGTTTCTGGCATCACCTGCCCTTGGCGCTCGCCGTGGCGGTCGTGATGCTCGTCGAGATGATCGTCGTGCTCAGTCGTCCGTACTTCGGCACCGTGTCGCTGCCGGTCCCGGGCGATCCGGGTGGCGGATACAGCAATACGAAGGAGATCGGGCGCGTGGTGTACACCGAGTACATCTATCCGTTCGAGCTGTCGGCGGCGCTGCTGCTGGTCGCGATCATCGCGGCCATCGCGCTGACGCTTCGCAGGCGGACCGACACGAAGGCGCAGGACCCGGCACGGCAGGTGGCGGTCCGCCGGCAGGATCGTGTGCGGCTGGTGTCGATGCAGTCGGAGAAAGACGAGTGATCGCATCGCTTTCGCTGTCGCATTTCCTGATCCTGGGGGCCGCCCTCTTTGCGATCAGCATCGTCGGGATTTTCCTGAACCGCAAGAACGTCATCATCCTGCTGATGGCGATCGAGCTGATGCTGCTCGCGGTCAACATGAACTTCGTCGCCTTCTCCTACTATCTGGGAGACCTGGGCGGGCAGATCTTCGTCTTCTTCATTCTTACGGTGGCCGCCGCGGAGTCGGCGATCGGTCTCGCGATTCTCGTGGTCCTGTTCCGCAACCTGCGCACGATCCACGTCGAGGATCTGGACAGTCTGAGGGGATGACGCGGCAATGACCGGAATGATGAGGCTGGCGCTCCTGGTTGTCCTCGCGCCTCTGGCGGGGGCCGTTGTGGCCGGGCTGTTCGGCCGCGGGATCGGCCGCGTCGCGTCGCATCGCGTGGCAATCTCGAGCGTCGGAATCGCGTTCATCGGATCGTGCCTCATCTTCTACGAGGTGCTGGGCGGCGCCCGCATCGAGGGGAGTGTCTACACGTGGCTCACCGCCGGGTCCCTCAAGCTGGAAATCGGATTCCTGATCGACCGGCTGACCGCGCTCATGATGGTGGTGGTGACGTTCGTGTCGCTCATGGTGCACGTCTACACCATCGGGTACATGCACGACGACCCCGGGTACCAGCGATTCTTCTCGTATACCGCGCTGTTCACGTTCGCGATGCTGATGCTCGTGATGGCGAACAACTTCCTGCAGCTTTTCTTTGGCTGGGAAGCGGTCGGCCTGGTCTCGTATCTCCTGATCGGCTTCTGGTACCAGCGGCCCACGGCGATCTACGCGAATCTGAAGGCGTTCCTGGTGAATCGGGTCGGCGACTTCGGCTTCATCCTGGGCGTGGGACTGGTGTTCGCCTATTTCGGCAGCCTCGACTACGCCACGGTGTTTCGGCAGGCTCCGACAATGGCCGGGACAATGGTCGAGATCTTTCCCGGCGCGCAGTGGGCACTGTTATCGGTCATCTGCATCTGCCTGTTCATCGGGGCGATGGGCAAGAGCGCGCAATTCCCGTTGCACGTCTGGCTGCCCGACTCCATGGAAGGTCCGACGCCTATCTCCGCCCTCATTCACGCGGCGACCATGGTGACGGCGGGAATATTCATGGTGGCGCGCATGTCACCGCTCTTCGAACTCTCCGATTCGGCACTGTCGTTCGTTCTGGTGATTGGTGCGATCAACGCGTTCTTCATGGCGCTGATTGCGCTCGTGCAGCACGACATCAAGCGGGTGGTCGCGTACTCGACGCTCTCGCAGCTCGGCTACATGACCATGGCCCTCGGCGCGTCAGCCTACTCGGCGGGCATGTTCCATCTGATGACGCATGCCTTCTTCAAGGGGTTGCTGTTCCTCGGCGCCGGGGCGGTGATCATCGCGATGCACCACGAGCAGGACATGCGCAAGATGGGCGGGCTGCGCAAGTACCTGCCGATCACGTATGTCACGATGCTGATCGGCGGGTTCGCCAACGCCGGATTGCCGCCCTTCGCAGGTTTCTTTTCGAAGGACGCGATCATCGAGGCGCTGCACGTCGCACAGCGTCCCGGCGCCGGATTTGCCTACGTGCTTGCCCTTGGAGGCGCGTTCATCGGCGCGCTCTATACGTTCCGATTGATCTTCTACACGTTTCACGGGAAGGAGCGGTTCGACCCGGTCGCCGCTCACGGTCATGACGATCATGGCCATGGCGGGGATGCTCACGGCGGTCCGCCGCACGAGCCTGCGTGGGTCGTCACGTTGCCGCTCGTGATGCTTGCCATTCCGTCGGTTCTGGCGGGGTGGGCGATCGGGACGGTCGTGTACGGCGCCTATTTCGGGGAATCGATCCTGGTCATGCCCGCTCACACCTGGGTTGCGGATCTCGCCCGCGAGTTCCATGGCGGCTGGGCGATGGTTCTCCATAGCGTGACGACGCTGCCATTCTGGCTCGCGGTTGGCGGACTGGCGACGGCCTGGTACCTCTACATCGCCCGGCCGGATCTGGCGGGGGTGGTGCGGGAGAAGGGCGGCGTCCTGACCCGGATCCTGGAGCACAAGTATGGTTTCGACCGGTTCAATGACTGGTTCTTTGCCAGCGGCGCGCGCAAGGTCGGGACCGGCCTCTGGAAGGTGGGCGACGTGACGCTGATCGACGGGCTGCTCGTCAACGGCGCGGCGCGGCTCATGGGGGCGCTCGCGCGGATCGCGCGCAGATTCCAGACCGGATACATCTACAACTACGCTTTCACCATGTTCATCGGCCTGCTGGGACTGCTGTCCGTCTGGCTGTGGCTGTGGCGCGACGCCCTACCGCAATAACAAGACAAGAACGATGCAGGCTCAGACCTACTGGCTATCTCTCGCGATCTGGATTCCCATCCTCGCGGGCTGCGCCGTCCTGATGACGGGCGAAGACCGGAACGCGCACATCGCGCGAGCGCTGGCACTCGTCGGGGCGATCGTCGGATTCCTCGTGACCCTCCCGCTGTACGTCGGATTCAACCTCGAGACGGCGGACATGCAGTTCGTCGAGCTCAAGCCATGGATCGACCGGTTCAATATCAACTATCACCTCGGCGTGGACGGGGTGTCGCTGATCTTCGTGCTGCTGAACAGCTTCGTCACGGTCCTGGTGGTCGTCGCCGGATGGGATGTGATCCGGAGCCGCGTCAGCCAGTACTTTGCGGCGTTTCTCATCATGTCCGGCCTGATGAACGGGGTGTTCGCGTCCCTCGACGCGGCCCTCTTCTACATCTTCTTCGAGGCGAACCTGATCCCGATGTATCTCGTGATCGGCGTCTGGGGCGGAACGTTCCGGGTCTACGCAGCCGTCAAGTTCTTCCTTTATACGCTGCTCGGTTCGCTGCTTTTCCTGGTCGCGCTGATCTACCTGCACAACAAATCGGGCGGCAGCTTCGCGATCCTCGATTTCTGGAAGCTGCCCCTCGCGCTCGACGTGCAGACGCTGCTCTTCTTTGCCTTCTTCGCGGCGTTCTCGGTCAAGGTGCCGATGTGGCCGGTTCATACATGGCTGCCGGACGCGCACGTCGAGGCGCCGACCGGCGGATCGGCGGTGCTGGCGGCCATCATGCTGAAGCTCGGGGCCTACGGGTTCATCCGGTTCTCGCTTCCCATCCTTCCGGACGCGAGCATTGCACTCTCCGGAATCATGATCACGCTGTCCCTGATCGCCGTGGCCTACATCGGTCTCGTGGCGCTCGTTCAAGGAGACATGAAAAAACTGATCGCCTATTCGTCGATTGCGCACATGGGATTCGTCACGCTTGGTTTCTTCATGTTCAACGGACGTGAGCTGATCCCCATCGCGGTGGAGGGGGCGCTGATACAGATGATCTCCCACGGATTCGTGTCGGCCGCGCTGTTCCTGTGCGTCGGGGTGATGTACGACCGCATGCATTCGCGGCAGATCGCCGACTACGGCGGCGTGGTGAACTCGATGCCCAGGTTTGCGGCTTTCATGATGCTTTTCGCCATGGCCAACGCGGGGATGCCGGGGACCAGCGGATTCGTGGGCGAGTTCATGGTGATCATGGGGGCCGTCAAGTTCAACTTCTGGATTGCATTCGTGGCGGCGACCACGCTGATATTCGGCGCGGCCTATACCCTGTGGATGTACAAGCGGGTGATATTCGGTGACGTCGGGAATCGGCGCGTCGCGGAGCTCGTCGACATCAACCGGCGCGAGTTCATCGTGCTCCTCGCCCTGGCCGTCGCCGTCCTGGGGATGGGCGTTTATCCGCAGCCGTTCGGCGAGGTGATGCACGCCACGATCGGCAAGCTCACCCGGCACGTTGCGGCGGGCAAACTCTGATCATGACCGACCAGTCCCTGCCTCTCCTGTTTCCCGCCTACGCGGAGATCTTCCTGTTCGGCATGGCGCTCGTCGTGCTGCTGGCAGACCTCTTCCTGGCCGAGCGTCGCCGCTGGATCACCTATGTGCTCACGCAGGCGACGCTGCTCGGCTGCGCAGTGCTGACTGTCGGCATCGCGAAGACCCTGGGCGGTGTGACCGGCTTTACTTTCGGGGACATGTTCATCGGCGACTACATGGCCAGTGTCCTCAAGCTGGCTGCCTACATCGCCGTGTCGTCCTGCCTGGTCTACTCGCGCCGCTATCTCGAGGATCGCGGACTGCTCACCGGCGAGTACTTCACGCTGACGCTGTTCGCGCTCCTCGGAATGATGGTGATGATCTCGGCGAATCATCTCCTCGTCCTCTATCTGGGGCTCGAGCTGCTTTCGCTCTCGCTGTACGCGCTGATCGCGTTGAACCGGGACTCGAGCGCCGCGACCGAGGCGGCCATGAAGTACTTCGTCCTCGGTGCCATGGCGTCGGGTCTGCTGCTCTACGGAATGTCGATGATCTACGGATCGACGGGCACCCTCGAGCTGAGCGAGCTTGCGGTCCGGATCGGCCGCGGGGGCGTGCCATCGATCGTCCTCATCGTCGGACTGGTATTCGTGGTGGCCGGGCTGGCGTTCAAGATCGGAGTCGTTCCGTTCCACATGTGGATTCCGGATGTCTACCACGGCGCACCGAGCGCGATGACGATCTTCATCGGATCCGCACCGAAGATCTCGGCGTTCGCGATGGCCATGCGGCTGCTGGTGGACGGGCTGCTGGCGCTGGCCGTCGACTGGCAGCAGATGCTGATGATTCTCGCGGTGCTGTCGCTCGCACTTGGCAATCTCGCGGCGATCGCGCAGACGAACATCAAGCGCATGCTTGCCTATTCCACCATTGCCCACATGGGCTTCATGCTCCTGGCGCTGCTCTCCGGTAAGGTCAACGGGAACTTGCTGTCGGCAGGCGATGCCTACGGGTCGGCGATGTTCTACGTCGTCGTCTACGTGCTGATGGCACTGGGTGCGTTCGGCGTCATCCTGCTTCTGTCACGCGCCGGCTTCGAGGCCGAAAATCTCTCGGATTTCAAGGGGCTGAATCAGCGCAGCCCCTGGTACGCGTTTGTGACCCTGCTGATCATGTTCTCGCTTGCAGGCATTCCGCCGACGGTCGGTTTCTACGCCAAGCTCGCCGTGCTGCAGTCGGTCCTCGCGGCGGGACATGTCTGGCTCGCGGTGGTCGCGGTGCTCTTCTCGCTGATCGGGGCCTTCTACTACCTGCGGGTCGTGAAGCTCATGTACTTCGATGCGCCCGATGACTTGAGCCCGATCGAGCCGGCGGCCGACATGCGAGTCCTGTTATCGGCGAACGGACTGGCAATCCTCGTACTTGGAATCGTCCCGCAGCCGCTGATGGGGCTCTGCCTGCACGCCATCCAGCAGTCTTACGGATTGCGCTGACCGGGTCGCGGACGTCGCACTCGAGCATGAGCAAAGACGACGCCAAGCATCTCGCCGAGCATCGGGTTTCCGGGGCGAAAGTCTACGGAGGAGTCCTGCTCCAGGTGCACCGCGATACGGTGCGGCTTCCGGACGGCGGGTCGGCAACGCGCGAGTACATCGACCATCCCGGGGCGGTGGCGATCGTGCCGATTCTCGACGGCGATTTCGTGCTGCTCGAGCGCCAGTTCCGCTATCCGCTGGGCAGGGTGGTTGTGGAAATTCCGGCCGGCAAGATCGACCCGGGAGAGGATCCGCTCGACACCGCGCGCCGGGAATTGCTCGAAGAGACCGGGCGGAGGGCCGCCGGATGGCGGCACCTCGGTACGATCCACCCGCTGATTGCTTATTCAAATGAGCACATCGAGCTTTTCCTGGCCACGGGGATTACCACGATCCAGGATGCCACCCTCGACCACGGGGAGTTCCTGGAGACCTTCACGCTGCCGCTGTCGGAGGCGCTAGAGTGGGTCCACGATGGTCGAATCACCGATTCGAAGACCATGATCGGTCTCCTGTGGGCGGAGCGGTTGCGTGCCAGGCAATGGTCCTGACTTCGCGGAAAATCCGGACCGCTGCATTGCAAGATGCCGGGCAACCCGGGTTTTGCCGCATGGCGATCCAGTCGCGCTGCGCGGGTTTTCCGGCTTTGAGGTACCTTCGACCGTAGGCACTGAGCGGGCCGATCCGATGACCTTATGCAGCTGATCACTTGGAACGTGCAATGGTGTCGCGGCTGCGACGGGCGCGTGGACCCGGGGCGCATCGTGCGGGTGTGCCGGGAGATGGCCGATTTCGACGTCCTGTGCCTCCAGGAAGTCGCGGTGAATCTCTCCGCTTTGGACGGCTCGGCCGGTGAAGATCAGGTCACTGCGATATCGGGCGTCATGCCGGCCTATACACCGGTATTCGGTTCCGGGCTGGATGTCCCGGCGGGTGACGGGCGCCGCCGCTATTTTGGCAACGTGATTCTTTCGCGATATCCCATCAGGCGGGCGTTCAGGCACCTCCTCCCCTGGCCGTTCGATCCCGCGCATACCGGCATGCAGAGAGTTTCGCTGGAGACGGTCATCGATGCGCCGTGGGGGCCGCTGCGAGTCATCACCACGCATCTCGAGTACTACTCGGCATTGCAGCGCGCAGCGCAGGTCGAGCGCTTGCGCGAGCTGCATGCCGAAGCATCGATGCGTGCCGTGCAGTCGAAGGATTCGGATGCGAGCGAAAGCCGGGGCCCGTACGCGTGGCAGCCCAGGCCATCGTCCGCGCTGCTGGTCGGGGATTTCAACTTCCGGCCCGAGGACCCGCTACACGCCCGGATCCAGGCGCCGTTCGCCGGCGGTGTTCCGGCGCTCCGCGATGCGTGGCGGATCGCCCATCCCGGGGAGGCGCACGAACCGACGCTCGGCGTGTACGACAAGGTGCAGTGGCCGGGCGATCCGTACGCGAGCGATTTCATTTTCGTGACCGAGGACCTCGGCGATCGCGTCGAGCACATCGCGGTCAACGGCAAGACCCAGGCGTCGGATCACCAGCCGATACTCCTGCTGCTGCGCGACGAGTAGGTCAGCGCAGCAGCAGAACCGCGCACGTCGCGACGAGCGCGACGCAGATGAATGCGAGCACCCGGGTGCGCACGCGCAGTACCTCGATCGCCGCGATGAGTTTCTCGTCCTGCTCGGCGAGCGCCCGCAGCACTTCCGAAGTCGAGAGAAGTTGGGCGCGCGTCTCGGCGAGCTCGGCTCGGAGCGATCGAATATCCTCCTCCATCGTCGGCGCGGGGCCGCCGGCTGCACCGCCGCCGGGACTTGCGACGGATTCGCCGGGCCGGGGTTTGCTCAGCCCGCGCCAAAGATCCCGCGCCGTCCGGGCGACCGTCGGCGCTGCGGCGATCACATCCGACCACGGGATGATCTTGAACGCGGCGATCCAGCTGAAGGCCATGCTTTGCTGCTCCTGACTTCGCGCGCGGTTACGCGGGTGCGGCAGCGAGAAACGCGCGCAGCGCATCGAGCACTTCGTCGGGTTTCTCGGCCATCATGTAGTGACCGCTTCCGTCAATCTCGATGACCTGCGCGCCGTGGATTGCCTTGACGAGGTCCTGCACTGCGCGCCCCGGGGTCATGACGTCGCGCCGCGCGATGAGAAAGAGGGCGGGGCAGCCTACTTTTGCCGCCGCCGTCAGGCCGCCGCTGTAGTCGCTGCACGCCGCAAAATCCACCGGGAGAACCCCGGTTCGCTGGCGCTCCATGAGACGGAGGTTGGCGCCATGCACCCAGAATCCGGGCCCCGGGCTGCTTGGATAGTGCGCGTAGGCGCTGTGCGACCAGATGTTGATCATCTGTCGGGCGCGGGCCTCGTCCGTGCGCGTCGCCTCGAGAAGCTCAGCCGAAACCCGCATCGGGAATGCGGCGCCAAGCAGTGCGATGCGGTCCACCCGGTCGGGGTGGCGTGCCGCGAATTCGACCGCGACCAGCGCGCCCATGCTGTGGCCGACAATCTGCGCCCGCGGTACGCGCACCGCATCCAGGACCTCCACGAGCCAATCGGCCAGCGTCTCGATCGATTCGATCGGCGGTCCGGCCGAGCGGCCATGCCCGGGAAGATCGAGCGCCAGGACCGCGCGTCCATGGTGCGCGAGGTAGCGGCTCTGCAGTCCCCACACGCTGTGATCTCCCTCGGCCCCGTGGATGAAGACCACGCAGGGCAGCGCCGCGTCGAACGGCCTGCCGCCGGTGTACGCATAGACTTTGGTGCCGCCGACCCTGACCTCCATACAGCCCTCTGACCCTTTCAGGCTTTTTGCGAAGCTCGCAGCCCGCCTGCGAGGTCCTCGATCAGGTCGTCCGCCGCCTCCAGCCCGATGGACAGCCGGATGGTCCCCGGGCCGATGCCGGCAGCCGCGAGCGCCGCGTCGTCCATCCTGAAGTGCGTCGTCGTGGCGGGATGGATCACGAGTGACTTCGCATCGCCGACATTGGCCAGATGCGAGAAGAGCCGCAGCGCCTCGATGAATCGGCGCCCCGCCGGCCGGCCACCCTTGACCTCGAAGGTGAATACCGCGCCGCAGCCGCGCGGAAGCAGCTTCTTCGCGAGCGCATGATCCGGATGCTCGGGCAGCTCCGGATAGCTCACCGAGGCGACCGCCGGCTGTGTCTTGAGAAACGCGACGATTCTGCGGGTGTTCTCGATGTGCCTTGCCATGCGCAGCGGCAGCGTCTCGATGCCCTGCAGGACGATCCACGCGGTGGTCGGGCTCATGCACGCACCGAAATCCCGCAGCCCCTCCCGGCGGGCGCGCAGCAGGAACGCTGCGACGGTCGACTCCTCCTGGAAGTCCATCCCGTGGAAACCCGCGTAGGGCTCGGTGAGCTCCGGAAACCGTCCGGAGGCCTCCCAGTCGAACGTGCCGCCATCGACCAGCACACCCGCCACGGCCGTCCCATGTCCGCAGAGAAACTTCGTTGCCGAGTGAAAGATCAGGTCCGTGCCGAGATCGAAAGGCCGCATCAGGTAGGGCGTCGTGAACGTGGCGTCGACCATCAGGGGAAGCTTGCTCTCGTGGGCGATCCCCGCGACGGCAGGGACGTCGAGCACGTCGAGTCCGGGATTGCCGAGCGTCTCGCCGAACAGGAGCTTCGTATTCGGGCGTATGGCCGCGCGCCAGCCATCCAGGTCGCGCGGATCGACGAAAGTCGTTGCGACGCCGAACCGGGGGAGCGTGTACGCGAGCAGGTTGTGCGAACCGCCGTAGAGGGCCCGGCTCGCGACGATGTGCGATCCGGCGCCCATCAGGGTCACGATCGCAAGGTGCAGCGCAGCCTGGCCGCTCGCCACCGCGATTGCGCCGACACCGCCCTCGAGCGCGGCCACGCGCTCCTCGAGCACCGCATTGGTCGGATTCGAGATTCGCGAATACACGTGGCCGGCACGCTCCATGTTGAAGAGCGCCGCGGCGTGGTCGGTGTCGCGGAAGACGAACGACGTGCTCTGGAAGATCGGCACCGCGCGCGCGCCGGTGGTCGGATCCGGCTGCTGGCCGGCGTGCAGACTGAGCGTGTCGAGGTGCGGGAATTTCGGGGCAGCCATTGAGCGATCTCCGCAAGAAGCGTCATTGTAGCAGCGGCGTTTGGCGCGCTCGAACGGGCAGATGCGGCCCCGTCAGCGCTGCGGCGCGAGCGCGATGCTCGGGTAACATCCGGATCCGGGACAGACGATGGGTGGAAGCCGATGAGCGATGCGCAGCAGGCAGGAGCACCCGGCTTGCTCGTCGTGCGCGTCTTCGTGCCGTTCGCGTGCGGCTACTTCCTCTCGTATCTCTACCGCACCGTGAACGCCGTGATCTCGCCCGATCTGGTGCGGGATCTCGGGGTCGATGCGAACGAACTGGGCCTCCTGACGAGCGCCTACTTCCTCGCGTTCGCGATGTTCCAGCTGCCGCTCGGCATTCTGCTCGACCGGATGGGGCCGCGTTGGATCGATGCCGCGCTCCTGGTGATCGCCGGGCTCGGTGCGCTCATCTTCGCGCACAGCGAGGCGTTCGCAGGCCTCGTACTCGGGAGGGCGCTCATTGGCCTCGGCGTGTCCGCCGCGCTCATGGCGTCGATGAAGGCGTTCACGCTCTGGTTTCCGCTTTCCCGGCTCGCCACGGTGAACGGGTTCCTCATGGCGGTCGGCGGCTTGGGCGCGTTGTCCGCCTCGGCACCCGTAGAGGCCGCGCTGCACGTTACGGACTGGCGCGGCGTCTTCGAGGTCCTCGCTGGATGCACATTTCTCGCCGCCGGGGGGATCATGCTGGTCGTCCCCGAGCGCGTTGCGGCGGCAGGCGGACCCCGCGCCGTCGAATTGCTGCGCGGACTCGCGCGCGTTTACGGGGATGGCGGATTCTGGCGCGTGGCGGTTGTCTGCATGACGGTGCAAGCAGGATT
>JAABRB010000508.1 GCA_011391185.1 Betaproteobacteria bacterium | reverse complement strand
CGCCTATGGCATCGCCCGGGCGTGTCACCGCGAGGGCGCGACGCTCGCCTTTACCTACCAGGGCGATCGTTTCAAGGACCGCGTCGCGGGCATGGCCCGCGACTTTGACAGCGATGTCACGTTTCCGTGCGACGTGTCGAGCGACGCGGAAATCGAGCAGCTTTTCAGCGGGTTGGCGGAGCGCTGGGACGGTCTGGACGGCCTGGTGCACGCCATCGCCTATGCCCCGCGCGAGGCAATCGACGGCGAGCTGCTGGACGGGCTCTCGCGCGAGGCGTTTCGTGTCGCGCATGACGTCAGCGCCTACAGCTTTCCGGCGCTTGCCAAGGCGGCCCAGCCCCTGATGAAGGGTCGCGCCGGTGCGCTCGTGACGATGACCTACCTCGGCGCCCAGCGCGTCCTGCCGCACTACAACACCATGGGCCTGGCCAAAGCGAGCCTCGAGGCGGCCGTACGTTACCTGGCCGCCAATCTCGGCCCCCACGGCCATCGGGTGAACGCGATCTCTGCGGGACCGATCAAGACCCTCGCCTCCAGCGGCATTGCAGGCTTCGGCAGGATTCTGAAGTTCGTCGAGCAATCGGCCCCGTTGCGCCGAAACGTGACGATCGACGATGTCGGGAACGTGGCCGCGTTCCTGCTCTCGGACCTTGCGGCCGGGGTGACCGGCGAGGTCACTTACGTCGATGCAGGATTCAACGTGGTCATCGGCGGGCTGGCGGAGGCCGCGAGGCCCGACGGGGCCTGATTACCCGTCGTCGCAGTCCTGCCGTTCAGCTGCCCGGCCGCGGCTGGTCGAGGCTTGCCGGATTGATTTCGATTTTTGTCCGCCCGCGCAGCCCCGCCACGAACGACTGGAAGTCCGCGCGGGCTTCCTGCCTGGCGAGACCGAACTGGCTCACGGCGAGTTTCTGATCGTCGAGTCCGCGCGTGTCCGTGACACCGGAAATGCGGAACAGTGCGTACCCTTTCTCCCCGACCCCGATCCCGGTGTATGCGGGGAGCTTGGCGGTATCGGCCCGGAACACCGCCGCAAGCGACCCCGCGTCGAGCCCGCCCGGATCCTCGCGACTCACCGCCGTGGCCGCCGGCCACTTCACGTTCCCCGGCTTGCCGGCGCGCAGATCGGCGAGCATCGCCTCTCCGGCCTTCTCGGCCAGCGTCCGCGCTTCGTTGTCGGTCAACAGCCGCACGATTTCGTTTCGGACCATATCGAGCGGGAGCATGGCGGCCGGCTTGTAGTCGACGACCCGGGCCGCCATGAGCGCTCCCGGCGCGGCTTCGACCGCCTCGGAGTTGCGCTTGTTCTTGATCACGTCGTCCGTGAAGAGCGCCGCCCGCGCACGCGGATTGTCCAGGGGATCTTTCCCTTCGCCCGGTTTGCGCATGAGCCAATCCGACGTATTCAACTTCAGCTGAAACTTGTCGACCAGCGGCTTGAGACTGTCCGGCTGCTCGTAGGCAATGTTGCTGAACGACTCCGCCGCCTCGGCGAACCTTTTCGCCAGACGCTGGCGCTTGACCTGTTCCTCGATCTCCGGCTTTGCATCCTCCAGGCTCTTTCCGCCCTGCGGCGCGTTGATCAGGATGTGGCTCGCGCTGCGCTCCTCCGCGCCGCCGTCGCCCTTGCGCGAACCGGTGAGCTTGACGACGTGAAATCCGAATTCAGACTCGACCACCGGGCTGATTTCGCCCTCCTTGAGCTTGAATACCGCGTCCTCGAACGGCTTCACCATCGCTCCGCGTCCAAAGTAACCGAGATCTCCGCCCTGCGGAGCCGAGCCGGGATCCTGGGAATGCTGCTTGGCGAGCTCGGCGAACCGATCGGGAGACTTCCGCGCCTCGGCGTGGATCGCCTCGGTCTTTACGCGCGCCGCTTCGCGCTCCTTGAATCGGGCGGCAAAGCTCTGCTCGTAGATCGCATTCACCTCGGCCGGACTCACGACCTCGCGTTCCGCGAGCACGTCCCGGCTCAGCAAGACATATTCGACCCGCACCTGCTCAGGCGATTCAAACTCCCGCGGATTGGCCTTGTAATAGACCTCCACCGCGTCCGGTGCGAGCGCGACTTTGCTGCGGAAATCGTTCGGCGAGAAGGTGAATTGCGACACTTCGCGCTTCTGATCACGCGCCTCGGCAAAGCGGCGCGCGACACCCTTGGCGACGAACGCCGAGTCCGCCACCCCGGAGGAGAGCTGCTGCAGCACCAGATCGGAACGCATATCGTGCTCGAATTGCGCCTCGGTCAGGTTCTGGGCCTGCAGCAGCGAACGGTACTTCGCCATGGAGAACTTGCCACCCTCGTGAAACGCCGGAATTCCCGCTATCGCATCGCGCAGCTGCTCGTCGCTCACTTGCATGCTCTGCCGGGCCGCGTACAGGGCCAGCACACGCTGCGAGATCATGCCGTCGAGCAGGTCCCGGCGCATATTGGGTGTATCGAGCGACGCAGGATCCACTCCGCGACCGAGCGCGGCAGCCAGCCGCTCCCGCTGCTGCGCCGTGGCCCGTGCGAATTCCTGCTGACCGATACGGATGTCGCCCACCTCGGCCACCACGCGCGAGGAATCGAAGCCGGTCCGATAGGACTCGACGCCCCAGAAGGCAAACGAGACCACGATCAATCCCAGAATGCTCTGGAGGACGATCTTGTATTTGTGTACGAGGTCGAACATCGCTATTTGCTCCGGTGCAGAACATCACCGCTGGCGCGGCTACGCTCGCAGCGGGAAGGAGGGCAACGGGAGGAAACCAGCCGGTGTCTTCCCGTTCGTAACGTTCCGCCTTCGCCCGCAAAAAAGGCGAACCGCGGTTCGCCTTTCTGGGAATCCTGGCGGAGTGGACGGGACTCGAACCCGCGACCCCCGGCGTGACAGGCCGGTATTCTAACCAACTGAACTACCACTCCACATCACCGCACGTCAAAGCACGTATAAG
>JAABRB010000507.1 GCA_011391185.1 Betaproteobacteria bacterium | reverse complement strand
CTCGCGTGCCGCGCGGTGCTCGATGTAGCGCTCGACGAAAGCGGGCGCGTCGCGCACCGGCCCGCCATGACCGGGGAGATACAGCCGCTCTGGCCGCGCCCGCAGTTTTCGGAGCGAAGCCATGTAGTCGCTCATCGATCCGTCGGGTGGCGCCACGATGGAAGTCGCCCAGGCCATCACATGGTCGCCGGAGAACAGCAGATCGCTCCCCTTCAGCGCGAAGGCGAGATGGTTCGCCGTATGGCCGGGCGTCGCGACCGCTTCGAGCGCATAGCCGCGGCCTTCGATCACCTCATTGTCCGCGAGATGTTGGTCTGGCTTGAAGTCGTAATCCGCGCCCGCCTCCATGCGCTTGGTCTCGTCCACGTGCAGCGGACGTGCGAGCCGATGCGGCCCTTCGGCGAGCACTTTGGCGCCGGTGCGCCGGCCCACCTCACGCGCCGCGGGCGAGTGGTCGCGGTGCGTATGCGTCACCAGGATGTGTTCGACCGTCTCGCCGCGCACGGCCTCTAACACCGCGTCGATATGGACGGGATCGTCGGGGCCCGGGTCGAGGATCGTGACCGCGCCCTCGCCGATGATGTAGGTGTTGGTGCCTTTGAACGTGAACGGGCTCGGATTGTTCGCGAGCACCCGGCGCACCTTGGGCGCGACGCGCTCGGCCTTGCCCGGCACGGCGTCGAAAGTTCGGTCGAACGGAATGTCATCGGCCATTGCGATTCTCGCTTGGGCAGGGCGTTCCGCCACTATAACAGCGGCGGCGTCTTGCCCCGCAAACGCTCGCTGCGGTGCGGTCGCCACTTGGCCGGATCGGCTTGACGAGCGCGCCCGATTGCGTTCCACTTTCGTCGCAATCGAATTTCGGCCTGAGGCTTGGGCCGCCGCCCGTTGCGGGCGGACCTGCAAGGCGCTCTCCGAAAATCAGGTTGTGAGAAGCCGCACGATTCCCGGGCGGCGCCGCCTTGCAAGGGCGTCATCTACGAAGGAGCCAACGATGGCTACAGGTACCGTGAAGTGGTTCAACGCGCAGAAGGGCTACGGATTCATCCAGCCGGCCGACGGCGGCAAGGACGTGTTCGTGCACATCAGCGCGGTCGAGCAGGCCGGCCTGTCCAATCTCAATGAGGGGCAGAAGGTCAGCTATGACGTGGTGACCACCGACCGCGGCAAGACCGCCGCCGGTAACCTCAAGGCGATGTAATTCGTTCGGCCGCCGATAACGGCGGCTGCGAAGGCGCGGCGGGGAGGCACTAAGGAGAGGCGGCGCGCATGGTGGCGCGCCCGCCTTGTCTCGAATCGCGTCTGAGAAGCCTGGTCGGAGTGGCAGGATTTGAACCTGCGACCCCCTGCTCCCGAAGCAGGTGCGCTACCAGGCTGCGCTACACTCCGACTGGCTGGCTCATAGCAGGCCCGCCCCCGTCGTCACAAGCTTTCCGGCATGCGAAGTGTACGTTGAACCGCGTCCCTCGGCGCGGCACATTGCGGCCGCGTTGTTGGGGCGTAGCCAAGTGGTAAGGCAGCGGATTTTGATTCCGCCATTCCCAGGTTCGAATCCTGGCGCCCCAGCCAGCCGCTCTCGGCTTATTGAGCCGGGGTAGGTAGCGGGCTGATCTACAGTCCTCCCGGCACGCTGCTATGGTTCAGACCTTCGATCGCCGGGAGATCGCATGGTCCAGCTCGAATTCCTGTTCACGCTCAGCGCCGATGTCGGCGAACTCGTCTCGCTCGGGCCTTGCCCGCTGGGCGAGCGCCGTGTGGTCTATATCAACGGCGGCACGTTCGAAGGGCCTGCCTTGCGCGGCAAGATTCTCGGCGGCGCCGACTGGCAGATTCTGCGCAGCGACGGCACGCTCGAGTTGGACGCGCGCTATGCGATCAAGGAACAGGGCGGCGCCGTCATTCAGGTTCTGAGCCAGGGCTATCGCCACGGCCCGCCGGAAGTGATGGCGCGGCTCGCGCGCGGCGAGGACGTGGACCCGGCGAGCTATTTCTTCCGCACCGCCATGCGCTTCGAGACCGGGGCGAAGGAGTTCGCCTGGCTCAACAATACGCTCGCGATCTGCAGTGCCGAGCGCAAGGCGCGCAAGGTGGAGGTGCGCGCTTGGCGGGTCATGTGATCGGGTCACCAAATCGAAACCCGACACCATCGAACCATCACGCCTGGTTGAACCCCGGCTCGCTTTGCGCGGCTTGTCGCGCTGCCGGGCGCGGGGCATCATCGGCGGATATCAGGTCAGAGAATATCCGGAGGGGACGATGACGTACGGCACAATGAGCGGCGGCTATCCGGGAACCTCGAAGTTCCTGCACTGGCTGGTCGCGATCAGCGTCTTGACGATAATTCCGGTGGCCTACTTCATGAATCGCGTCGCTGAAGGACCGCTTCAGAACAACCTCTACAATCTCCATAAGTCGCTCGGCGTATTGATCTTCGTGTTGATGATACTGCGGCTCATTAACCGGCTGGCCGTCGGCGCGCCCGCGCCTGATCCGACGCTCAAGCGTTGGGAGCGCGCGCTGTCGTCGGCGGTGCACGGGCTGCTCTATTTTCTCCTACTGGCCCTGCCGATCGTCGGCTATGTGGCCAATTCGGCCTATGGCGCATCGACGCCGTTCTTTGGCTTGTTCGAATTACCGCCGATCGTCGCAAAGAATGAACCGCTGTCCGAGCAGCTGTTCACGCTGCACCGCCGCGCCGGATGGCTGCTGGCGATCCTGGCGGCGATGCATATCGCCGCGGCGCTTCAGCACTATTTCATCCGCCGCGACGGCGTGTTGCAACGGATGCTGCCGCGCGCGCTCGGCGGCGTCTAACGCGCAATCGCCAGAATATCCTCGTGGCCGACGGTGCAGGAGACGCCGTCGGCCATACGCGCTTTCAGCCAGGCTTCGATGGTTGCGGCGGGGATTTCGCCGGTTTCACGCACGGCCTCGGCGAA
>JAABRB010000506.1 GCA_011391185.1 Betaproteobacteria bacterium | reverse complement strand
GGCTGCTACGCAGCCACCCCTCCTTGAAAAGGAGGGGAGAAAACCCAAAGCACCCGCGCCGCGAGGGCCGCTAGTCCTGAAAAATCGGCAGGTGCCCGAGTGAAATGACGCCCTGCCAGGTGGCGGGGTCGTCGCCCTCGGTGAAGATCGCGGCTTCGGCCGCGATCACGGCGCCCGAGCGCTCGGTGAGGAGCCGCATGCCGGTGAGGGTCGAACCGGTGCTGATCACGTCGTCGATCAGTACCACCCGCTTCCGCCGCAGTGCGCGATAGTCCTTTTCGTCGAGGTGCAGCATCTGCGGCGCGCCGGTCGTGATCGAATGGGTCTCCACCGACAGGGTCGCCCCCATGTACGGCTTGTAGACCTTGCGCAGCACGACATAGGGCTTGCCAGTATCGACCGCGATTGCGTGCACGAGCGGGATGCTCTTCGCCTCGGCAGTGATGAACGCATCGTATTCCAGCTTGCGAAGCCGCTCCGCGAGCGCGCGGGCGCAGGCCTGCACGAGCTCGGTGTCGCCGAGGATGTTGAGCACGGCGATGCGCACGCCGGGCGCGACCTGGATAATCGGCAGATCCCGCTTCAGTCCGGCGATTTCGACGGAGTGGATCGGACGCGTGACCATGCGTTACGCGATATTCATTCGAATGACCCGCGGCTCAGGGCCGCGTGGATTCCCGGCCCGCGTCGAACGTGAGGCCGATCGCCTCGAACTCCGGTACGATTCCGGGCTGCGCCGTCTCGAGCCGCTCGGCCATGATCGGCGGAAGCGAGACGTCGTTGCGGTCCTTCACCCCGCCCGTAATGACAGTAAGGAGCACGCTGTCACGGTCCGCGACATTGCGAAATCCGCGCGCGACGCCTGGCGGCACGGACAGGGTGTCCCACTTGTGCAGCACGACTTTCTCTTCGCCCCGATCGTTGATCTCGAACTCGAAACTGCCCTCGAGCACGAAAAAAGTCTCGTAGGTCTCGTGATGCACATGCAGGCCGGGGCCCTGCCCCGCCGGGCAGACCGACACGTTCATCGTGAGACCGTGCGCCCCGAATATCGCGGCCACGTTGCCGAACGGGTTCTGCGTCTGCTCCAGCACGATGGGCATGATCTTGCGGGCGAAAATGAGGTCCTTCGCTTCCTGCAAGACTTTCGCGTTGTCCTTCATGGTCGACATCGATTGCAGCGCGTCGAAGCGCGCGAGTCGGGTGTCGATTTCAGCGCGGGTCATCTGCACGGTCTTCATCGTCTCGCCTCCCCTGGACAGTCGCTTCCGAAGTGCCCCTTGCGCGCACTGCCTTACGACCACCGGGCCGAACAAGGGTCTGGAGCGGGTGAAGGGAATCGAACCCTCGTATGCAGCTTGGGAAGCTGCCGTTCTACCATTGAACTACACCCGCGGTGTGGGGGGATTCTACGCGGGCGGGTGGGACGGTTGCAATCGCTTGCGCCACGGCTTGCCCGTTCATCATGCGTCAGCGCCGCGGTCCCGCTACCGCATGAGATTCGGGAGGTACAGCGCGATCGCCGGAAACATGATCAGCAATCCGACGAGGATCGCGTCGCAGACCAGGAACGGGAACGCGGCGCGGGCCACCTGGAAAAGGGTCGTCCCTTTGGGTGCGACACCCAGCATGATGTACAGGAGCAATCCGAACGGCGGCGTCGTCTGGCTCATCTCCAGCGCGAGCAGGGTGAACAGGCCGAACCACACGAGGTCGACCTTCATGAACGTGACGATCGGCAGAAAGATCGGCACGGAGATGAGAATCATGGACACCGGATCCATGAACATGCCGAGCAGGAGCAACACCGCAAACATGCACAGCAGCATCACGGTCACGGACAGGTCGAACGACGTGGCCCAGCCGAGCAGGCCGGAGCTCGCGCCCGAATAGGCGACCAGCTGGCTGAACACGCTCGAGTTGATGATGATGAAGAACACCATGCCGCCCACCTTGATGGTGGAGTCGATCGACTTCCTGATCGCCTCCCACGTCAGCAGGCGAAACGCGACCGCCAGGATGAGAACGCCAAGGACGCCGAAAGCCGAGGCCTCCGACGGCGTCGCGATGCCGAAAATGATGGATCCGATCACCATGAACACGACCAGGCCCATGGGCAGGATGTCGACTGAAACCGCCCTGATTTTCTCCCGCGCGCTCGTGGATGCGACGTCGTAGCTTGGCGCCGATGCGGGATTCAGTCTCACCTGGGCATAGATCATTCCCGAGTAGAGCAATGCGAGCAGGAAACCGGGGATGACGCCGCTGATCAGCATCCGCCCGACGTCGATACTCGCCACGCTCGCGAGCAGCACGCCCAGATTCGACGGCGGGATGATCATGGCCAGTCCACCGGTGCCCAGTATCGGCCCGAGCGACATGCGCCAGTTGTAGCCCCGGCGCTGCATTTCCGGGACCATGAGCGATCCGAGCATCGCCGTATTGGCCATGCTCGAGCCGGTCATGGTCGAGAATGTCGCCCCGCCCGCAACCGTGAGATAGCACAGCCGGCCCGGCAACCTCCCGAAAAGCTTGTCCAGCGCGTCGAAGACGCGCACGGCGAGCCCCGAGTAGAAGAACAGCGATCCCATGAGGATGAACAACGGCACCGGCACGAGCTGGAACGTCGTGATCAGCGCGGTGGAGTTGTCCACCACCTGCATCATCCCGGCGACACCGCCCACGAAGACGAGCGTCCCGATCATGTTGGTCGCCATGAACGCCACCGCCACGGGAACCCCCAGGACCATCAGTCCTATGATCAGGCCGATGAGGAACGCTGCGGCCGCGTACCACTCCATCTATCGGGACCCGACTCGAAATCTGCGCGAGTGCCGCTGCAAATCAAAAGCGGGGCGAACGAACAAGGGGCATGTTCCACGGCTCGCCCTGCATGGCGAGCCGGCGCGCGCGGCATCGAGCTCGAGCAGTCGAGCTCGACGA
>JAABRB010000505.1 GCA_011391185.1 Betaproteobacteria bacterium | reverse complement strand
GAGCACGAGTTCGTGGCGCTGCGGGCCTCGGTGCAGGGACGCGGCATCACGGTCAAGCGTCCGGCAATCGCGCGCGGCGATCGCAGCCCGAAGGCCGCGGCCATCGGCAAGCAGGGCGTCTACATCGACCACAAGCGCCTGCAGGCAACCGTGTACGAGCGCGCGAAACTCAAGGCCGGCAACCGCATCCAGGGCCCCGCGATCGTGATCGAAATGGACTCGACGACCGTGGTGCTGCCGAAGCACACGGGGCTCGTCGACAAGCTCGGCAACATCCTCATCTACCCGGACAAGCACAAGGGCTTGCGCTAGGAGCCTGCCATGCCCGCGAAGATCATCCAGAAAAACCGCAAGCGCTTCCGCAAGGTGAAAGTGGACAGCGTCACCATCGACATCATCGAGAGCGCGCTCAGGAACGCGCGCTTCGAGATGGACACGGTGCTGTTCCGCACCGCGATGTCGCCCGGCATCCGCGAGCAGCACGACGAATTCCCGCTGATCGCGAACCTCGAGGGCAAGATGGTGGTCGGCCAGTTCGGCTCCTTCATCCACGGCTTCATGCAGGGCTACGAGGGCACGGTCGAGGAAGGCGACGTGTTCCTGACCAACGACCCCTACTCCTGCAACGGCGCCATCAGCCACCTCAACGACTGGCTGCTGCTGATGCCGGTGTACAAGGACGGCCGCGTGATCGCCTGGTCTGCGATGTTCGGCCACATGACCGACGTCGGCGGCAAGGTGCCGGGCTCGCTGCCGACCGACGCGCGCACCTTCTACGAAGAAGGCGTCGCGGTGCCGCCGGTGAAGATCATCCGCGGCGGCCAATTGCAGGACGACGTGCTGAAGATCATCCTGCACAACTGCCGGCTGCCGACCTGGAATTTCTCCGACTTCCACGCGATCGTCGCGGCGCTGCGCACCGCTTCGCTGCGCTGCGTCGAAATCAGCCGCCGCTTCGGCGACGACGTGTTCTATTCCGCGATGGACGCGATGCTCGAGCGGAACAAGCGCGCAATGCGCGAGCTGATCCGCCGCACCGTGCCGGAAAAGAAGCAGGTGTTCGAGGATTACCTCTGCGACGACGGCCTGAACATGGGGCCCTACAAGATCGCCTGCACCATGTGGCGCGAGGGCGACAAGTGCATCTTCGATTTCGCCGGCACCGACCCGCAGTCCGTCTCCTCGATCAACTTCCTGCTGAACGAGGAGATGTTCAAGATGTTCGCGGGCGTCTACATGATCATGGTGTTCGACCCGCAGATCCTGTTCAACGACGGCTTCTACGATTTGATGGAAGTGCGCATTCCCGAGGGTTCGCTGCTGAAGCCGCTGAAGCCCGCCGCGCTCTCCTGCCGCACGCACGCGCTCGGGCGCATCTTCGACGTGCTGGGCGGGCTGCTCGGCCAGGGCAATCCCGCGTTCATGTGCGCGGCCGGGTTCTCCGACAGCCCGCACTTCATGTATTCGGGCTACAACAAGGACGGCGAGTGGTACCAGCTCTACCAGATCGGCTTCGGCGGCATCCCGGGCAAGCCCTTCGGCGACGGGCCGGACGGGCATTCGCTATGGCCGTCGTTCACGAACGTGCCGAATGAATTCCTCGAGAGTTACTTTCCGCTGCGCATCGACACCTACGAGACCATCACCGATTCCGGCGGGCCCGGGAAATTCCGCGGCGGCAACGGCATCCGCATCGGCTACAGCTTCCTCGAGCCCGGCGAGATCTCGATCCACGACGATCGCTGGCTCACCTATCCCTGGGGCGTCAACGGCGGACTGCCCGGTTCGCGCAGCCGCAAGCTCTTGAAGCGCGCTGACGGCAGCGAGCAGTTGCTGCCTTCGAAGGTAGACCGTATCAAGGTCGAGCCCGAGGACCTGCTGCTGTACGAGACCTGGGGTGGCGGTGGCTGCGGCGATCCGTTCGAGCGCGACCCCGCGCTCGTGCACTTCGACGTCGAGGCCGGCCTCGTGAGCGTCGAAGGCGCGTTGCGCTACGGCGTGGTGCTGAAGGGTGGCCGCCTGGATGCGAAAGCGACGGGTGAGATGCGCGCGCGAATGCGGGCCGAGCGCGGCGCCGCGGCGCTGTTCGACCGCGGCTTCAAGGACATTGCCGAACTGAAATCGCGTTGCAAGGCAGAGACCGGGCTCGATGCGCCGTCCGCGCCGCGCTTCCAGGCGCGTCGGCGCCGCGCCTGATCGCTACAATAGCCGCAGCACGGGAGAATCGCGGTGCGCGCAGTCGACAGGGCCTATGAAGCGGTACGCTCCGGCATCATCGCCGGCAGATATCTCGCGGGTGCTCGCCTGACCGAGCAGGAGATCGCGACCACGGTCGGTGTCAGCCGCACGCCGGTGCGCGAGGCGCTGCGCCGACTCGACGCCGAGGGGCTCGTCGAATTCACGCCCAATCTCGGCGCGGTCGTCACTACCTGGACGGAAGAAGACTCGGACGAAATCTTCGACCTGCGGGGGATGCTCGAATCCTACGGCGCGCGGCGCGCGACCATCCGCGCAACCGACGAACAGATCGCCGAACTGCGCCGGCTGGCGGAACAGCAGTACCGCGAATCGGTCGAGCGGCGCGCCGGTCACCTCGAGCGCATTGCCGAGCTCAACAGCCAGTTCCACCGCCGCATGCAGGAGGCCGCCGCGAGCAACCGGCTCAGCCGCGCGCTTGCCGCACTGATCGAGGCGCCGCTGATGATGCGCACCTTCCAGAAGTACACGCCCGAGGACCTGCAGCGCAGTGCCCAGCATCACCTCGAGATCGTCCTTGCGCTCGAGGCGCGCGACCCGGAATGGGCCGCCTCCGTGATGCTCTCGCACATCCATGCGGCGCGCGGCGCGTTGAACCGCTGACGCGGATGGCGGAGACCATCGATCGCGCGCCAGCAAGCCGGACCCTGGAGCCCGGCGCGAAGCCCGCGTTGCTCCTCGTCGATTT
>JAABRB010000504.1 GCA_011391185.1 Betaproteobacteria bacterium | reverse complement strand
AACTATGTGCCCGGCGGCACTGCCGATCTGAAAGCGGGCGCGAGCATCTTCATCATAGCCGCGCAGCGGCAGCCGGACGGCACGCTCGCCGCTGGCGGCGTGAGCGTCGGCCGCGACGGGCTCGTCCCGCCGATGTAGCCGCTGCACGACCGCATTCATTCCTCACGGCCATACCGCCGATAACCGCGGTGTGGCCGTGGGCTTTTCTGGGCGTTTCGTGATAGAGCGGGGCTCGCATGAGGAGCCCGGGCATGGCCACGAACACGCAGAAAATCGGCTGGATCGGAATGGGGCGCATGGGCTTTCCCATGGCCGAGCGGCTTCTGAAAGCCGGCTACGACGTATCGATCTGGAACCGCACCCGCGCCAAGGCCGAGCCGCTGGCGGCCAAGGGCGGCAAGATCGTGGACAAGCCTTCCGATCTTGCCGGCCTCGACGTGGTGTTCTCCATCGTGTCCACCGGCAAGGATCTGCAAGAGGTCTATTTCGGCACGAACGGGGTCGCCGCCGGCAACGGCAAGGTGCCCGGCATCTTCGTCGATTGCTCCACGATCTCGGTCGAGGAGTCGGCCGAGCTCAGGAAGCAGCTCAAGGCGCGTGGCGCGGAATTCGTGGCCTCGCCGGTGAGCGGCAACGCCAAGGTGATCAAGGCGGGCAAGCTCTCCGCCGTGGCCTCGGGCGCCGAGGCCGCGTTCCGCAAGGTGCAGCCGATGATCGAGGCGTTCGCGCCGAACGGAGTTTCCTATGTCGGCGAGGGCGAACTCGCGCGCATCTGCAAGATCGCGCACAACGTGATGCTCGGTGTGGTGATCGAGAACCTGATCGAAATCACGCTGCTCGCGAACAAAATGGGCATCCCGCGCCACGCGTTTCTCGCTTTCATGAACAACTCCGTGATGGGTTCGATGTTCACGCGTTACAAGTCTCCGGCGCTGGTCAATCTCGACTGGACCACGACCTTCACGCCGGAGCTGTTGCGCAAGGATATCGATCTCGGTCTCGATCTGGCGCGCGAAAATGACGTACCGATGCCGGTGACTGCTGCGACGCGCGAGATGCTACAAGCCCACTTCGGCGCCGCGCAGTTCAAGGCCGATCCGGAGAAGTATCTGGGCATGGACTTCGCCGCCCTCCTGGAAACCATGGCGAGCGCCGCCGGCATGAGGCTCGAGAGCGAGAACAAGCAAGTGCCGACCGGGCTCGAATGATTGCGGGCTGGACAGGGAACGCGTAAGGGCGTTTCAATCGCGGCAGAGGGAAATCTGGTGCACGGAAATCTTGCCGATAAAGCGCGGCCGAACCCGGGCGAGCTGCCGCTTCCGGCCCTGGTGCCGCCGATCCGTATCGCCTGGCCCTATGCGATCGGCGTCGTGGCTTATCATTTCGTCGCCTTGCTCGCGTTCGTGCCCTGGTTCTTCAGCTGGACCGGCGTCGTGTTGGCGCTGCTCGGTCTCTATGTGTTCGGCACGCTCGGCATCAATCTCTGTTACCACCGCCTGCTCACCCATCGCGGGCTGGTGACGCCGAAACCGCTCGAGCACGTGCTCGCGATCCTCGGGGTCTGCAGTTTTCAGGAAACGCCGGCGCGCTGGGTCGCCGTGCACCGGCGCCATCACCAGCACGCCGACGAGCAGCCCGATCCGCACAGCCCGCTGGTCAATTTCTTCTGGGGCCACATGGGCTGGATCATGGTGGAGAACGACGAGCTGAACCGGCTCGGCATATTCGAGCGCTATTCCAAGGACGTTCTGCGCGACAAGTTCTACGCCAAGCTTGAGCGTAACAATTGGTGGGTCTGGGTGCTGGCGATCTCCTGGGTCGTGTTCTTCCTCGCGGGCTTCGCCGTGGAGTTGATCCGCGACGGCGGCAGCGCGAGCGCGTTGCAATTCGGCGCGAGCGTGCTGGTGTGGGGCGTGTTCGTGCGCACGGTTCTGGTGTGGCACATCACCTGGTCGGTGAACTCGGTGACGCACCGCTGGGGTTACCGGAACTACGAGACCGATGAGGGCAGCCGCAACAACATTCTCATCGGCCTCATCAGCAACGGCGAGGGCTGGCACAATAACCACCACGCCGACCCGCGCTCGGCCCGGCACGGGCACAAGTGGTGGGAGTTCGACGTGACCTGGCTCACGGTCCGGCTCCTGATGCTGCTCGGGCTCGCCAAGAACGTGGTCGTGCCGTCGCCGCATATCGCCGCGGCGTACACTGACGGCAAACTCGCGACGCGCGATTTCGCGGTCACGCCGAAAGAATAGGCCGCGTTACACCGCTGCTGCGCGCTTGGCCGCAAGGTTCGGCATGACGTAGCGGGCGAATAGCTCGACGGAGCGCAGCGACTCCGCAAGCGAAAGATCGCCGAAGGCGAAGCGGCAGCCCAGATAATTGACGCCAGATTGCTCTAACTGCGCCTGCAATTTTTCGAGCACCGTGCGCGGCGAGCCGGCGACCGCGCGGCCGTCCTGCAGGAAGCCGTCGATCTCGGGCGGATAGCTCACGCCGACCGGCGGCATGTTGTGCAGTTTCCACAGGTGCATGAAGCTTTCGTTCCAGCGCCGATAGCCGCGGCGCGCGATGGCGAGCGCTTCTTCGTCGTTCTCGGCGAGCACGATGTGGCGGTTCATGCCGAGCTTGGGCGATTGCACGCTCGACTGCTTGAGCGCGTTCCAATAGGCCGCGCCGATCGCCGGCAGTGCGTCCGCCGGCATGTTGGCGACCACGTTCATGCCCTTGGCCGCGGCGCGGGCGGCGCTCTCCGGGTTGTTCGCCCCGTACCAGAGCGGCGGATGCGGCTTCTGCAAGGGCGCGAGCACCATGGGCACGTGCTTGAAGCGATAGAACTCGCCCGCGAAATCGAGCGTGCCGCCCTTGAGCCCGCGCATGACGACTTCGAACGCTTCGCCGAACATGGCCTGCGATTTTTCCGGATCGACGCCGTAATAGCCGACCT
>JAABRB010000503.1 GCA_011391185.1 Betaproteobacteria bacterium | reverse complement strand
GAAGAAGCTGCGGAGATTGCCTATGCGCTCGATGCGGCCGGGCTTTCGGCCCGCGCAGCTGTGCGCGCTGCGCATCTTTCGCACGGCGAGCAGCGTCAGCTCGAGATCGCGATGCTGATTGCCTCGGGCGCGCGAATCTTGATCCTCGACGAGCCCTTGGGCGGCATGGGCGCGGAGGAGACCGGGCGCGTGACGGCGCTGCTGCGCGATCTTTCAACGGATCATACGGTCGTGCTGATCGAGCACGATATGGACGCGATCTTCGCCGCCGCCGATACGCTCACGGTGCTGGTGGAAGGACGCCTGCTCGCTCACGGCACGCCGCAGGAAATCCGGCGCGATCCTGCGGTTCGCAAGGCCTATCTCGGCCGCTACGCCGACGACGAGGCCGTGGCGTGAGCGCCCTTGCCCGCGCCGCCTCGATCGAGCCCGCGCTCACGGCGGCGGGGCTCAATACTTTTTATGGCCAGAGCCACATTCTCCGAAACGTCAATTTCCGCGCCATGCCGAGCGAGACCGTAAGCCTGCTGGGCCGCAACGGCATGGGCAAGACGACGCTGCTGCGCACGCTGATGGGTTTGGTGCGGGCGCGCAGCGGCCATGTTCACCTCGATGGCCGGGATATCACCGGCGCGCGGCCTTCGGCGATCGCACGGATGGGGCTGGCTTTCGTGCCGGAGGACCGCGGGATTTTTCCAAATCTTTCGGTGATCGAGAATCTGACCTTCGCCGCGCGGGCCGGGCGCGGCGCGCGGGCGAATTGGACGCTGCCGCGCGTCTATGAGCTGTTTCCGCGGCTCGCCGAGCGGCAGACGCACTGGGGCAACCAGCTTTCCGGCGGCGAGCAGAAAATGCTCGCGATCGGCCGCGCGCTGATGACCAATCCGGACCTGATCCTGCTCGACGAGGCGACCGAGGGCTTAGCTCCGAAAGTAAGAGACGAGATCTGGGCGACGCTGCGCCTGGTCACCGGTGCCGGGATTGCCGCAGTGGTCGTCGACAAGAACCTCGAAGACCTGCTTGAGCTCTGCGGCCGCCACGTGGTCATGGCCAAGGGCGCGATCGTGTTCGATGGAAGCGCCGCGGAGCTGCGCGCCGACGAAGCGTTCATTCACCGCCATCTCGGTGTCTGAAGGAGCGCGTTGCTTGTTTGAGCTAGTATGCGCGGCCATAATACGGGCCCCAACCCGAGCATAGGATCATGACCGTCTCGCTCGATGAATTCACGCAGCGGCGCGCCTATAACGCCGCGAGCGACTTTGTCGACGCCAACGTGGCGCGTGGACTCGGCGGCAAGGTCGCGTTCATCGACGAGAAGCGGAAGCTCACCTATGGCGAGCTGCAGAAGGAAACCGCGCGGCTGGCGGGCGGCCTTGCCGCGCTGGCCTTGCGGCAGGAAAGCCGCATCGCGCTTCTGCTCTTGGACACGGCTGACTATCCGATCGCATTCTGGGGAACGATCCGCGCCGGCGTGGTGTGCATTCCGCTGAACACGCTGCTCACGGCCGAGCAATACGCTTATATCCTCGGCGACAGCCGGGTCGAGGCGATCTTCGTGTCGCCGGCGCTAGCCAAGACCATCGCCCCGATCCTCGACCGGTTGCCGCATCTGCGCACGCTGGTAATCGTTGGCGGAAGCGCAACGGACAAGGCGATTTTCCCCGGCCGCGAGGCGCACCTTTTCGAAGATCTGCTCGCGCGCGGAAAGCCGGAACTCAAGCCCGCGCCGACGGTCTCCGACGAGATCGCCTTCTGGCTCTATTCGTCGGGCTCGACCGGCGAGCCCAAAGGCACCAAGCACGTGCATTCGAGCCTGATCGCGACCGCCAAGCTCTATGGCCAGAACGTGCTCGGCATCCGCGAGGACGATTTGGTGTACTCCGCGGCCAAGATCTTCTTCGCCTATGGGCTCGGCAATGCCATGTCGTTTCCGATGTCGGTCGGCGCGACCACCGTGCTGTTTTCCGGCCGCCCTACTCCCGATGCCGTATTCGAGATCATGCGGCGCGAGCGGCCGACCATCTTCTATGGCGTGCCAACGCTCTATGCCGCGATGGTGGCGCACAAGGAGCTTAAGCGCGGCGCAGGCTCGGACCGGCTGCGTATTTGCGTATCGGCCGGCGAGGCGCTGCCAGCGCACGTAGGCCAACGCTGGCGCGAAACGGTCGGCGCCGACATTCTCGACGGCATCGGCTCCACCGAAATGCTGCACATCTTCGTCAGCAACGCGCCGAAGGACATCCGCTATGGCAGCTCCGGCAAACCGGTGCCGGGCTATGACGCCAAAATTCTCGGTGAGGACGGACACGAGGTGAAGACCGACGAGATCGGCGAGCTCGTCGTGCGCGGACCATCCGCCGCCGAAGGCTACTGGAACCAGCGCACCAAGAGCCGCCGTACCTTCGCCGGCGACTGGACCTATACCGGCGACAAATACACGCGCGACAAGGACGGCTACTACCATTACGCGGGCCGCACCGACGATATGTTCAAGGTGAGCGGCATCTGGGTCTCGCCTTTCGAGGTCGAGGCCGCGCTGATCTCGCACGAGGCGGTGCTCGAAGCCGCGGTGGTCGGCGAGGAGGACGAGGACAAGCTGGTTAAGCCCAAGGCCTTCGTTGTGCTGAAGCCGGGCTTTACCGCCGATGAGCGCCTGCTCGAAGCACTGAAGACGCTGGTGAAGGAAAAAGCCGGCTCGTGGAAATATCCACGCTGGATCGAGGTGCGCGCGGAATTGCCCAAGACCGCGACGGGGAAAATTCAGCGCTTCAAGCTGCGCGAGGATAGCGCTGGCAAGTCGGCATGAGGGAGATCGTCGTCGATGGCCGGCGCTTGGAAGCGGCCTGGCACGGCCCGGCGCCGGAACGGGCGCCGACGCTTGTGCTGCTCCACGAGGGACTCGGCTGCGTCGGGATGTGGCGCGATTTTCCCGCGCGGCTCGCCGAGCGTAC
>JAABRB010000502.1 GCA_011391185.1 Betaproteobacteria bacterium | reverse complement strand
TGCGCGGCGACGAGTGGTACCTGTTCTCCAAACACGGCCTGATCCGCGAGATCCGCGCCTACTACGCATGCCCCACCGCCACGGCCGAGAAACGCAACCACGAGCTCGGCAACTTCGACTACCGCGGCCGCGGCTATCCGATGACGCCGCCGCCGGTGAAGCGCAAGACTTGAGAATCACCGGCGCCGAGAGCTTCCTGTTGCGCGTGCCCGTCGGCCGCGGCATCGCCGACAGCATGCAGTTCGTGACCGAGCTCGAGTTCGTGGGCGTCACGGTCACGACCGACGCGGGCATCGCCGGCACCGGCTACACGATCACGGTCGGGCACGGCGGCAGCGTCATCCGCGAAGCGATCGACTCCCTGTACGCCGCGGACATCCTTGGCACGGATCCGCGCGACGTGCGCGAGATCTGGCAGCAACTCTATTTCGGCAAGGCCCACTGGATCGGGCGCGCCGGCGCGACCACGATGGCGCAGTCCGCGATCGACATCGCGCTGTGGGACATCAACGCCAAGGCCGCCGGCCTGCCGTTGTGGCAGTTGCTGGGCGGCGCGCGGCGCGCGGACGTGCCGATCTACAACACGCATGCCGGCTGGCTGAATCTCTCGATCGACCAGCTCCGGGACGAGGCGCGCCGGCTGCTGGACGCGGGCTACACCGCGCTCAAGATGAAGGTCGGCTTGCCGGACGCGCGCGAGGACCGGCGCCGCGTGGCGGCCGTGCGCAAAGCCGTCGGCGACGGCACGCTGCTGATGGTCGACGCCAACCAGAAGTGGGACCTGATGCAGGCGCGCCACGCGGCCGCGCTGCTGGAAGACCTGGACCTCGCATGGCTCGAGGAGCCGCTGCACCCGGACGACATCCGCGCACACCGCGAGCTATGCACGAGTACGCGCATCCCGATCGCGCTCGGCGAGCACGTCTACACGGTCCACGCATTCCGGGACTATCTCGAGAGCAATGCGGTCGCCGTGGTGCAGGTGGACGTCTGCCGGGTCGGCGGCATCACGCCATGGCTCGAGGTCGCGGCGCTGGCGAACTCGTTCGGGGTGCGCGTCTGCCCGCACGCAGGCGACCTGATGCAGGTGCATCAGCACCTGGTCAAGGTGATCCCGAACAGCTGGATGCTGGAAGTGATACCGATCTGGGAAAAGGGCCCGTTCGTGCACCAGGTCCGCCTCGAGGCGGGCAAGTGCCTCACGCCGACGGAGCCTGGCGCGTCTTCCGACTTCACGCGCGAGGCGCTCGCGGAGTTTCGCGCCGCTTGAGCCGGCCGCGCCGGACAGGATGACCGGAATGAGAAAATTTGCCGACCAGCTGGGATTTCCGGAAGCCCCGGTGGTGTTGCCGGACGGCGGCTTCCTGTTGGTCGAGATGGATCCCGCGAAGGGTTGCGTCACGCGTTTCAGCGCCGACGGCACGACGCGGACCGTGGTCGCGCGGACCGGCCGTCCGAACGGGCTCGCGCTCGACCCGGAAGGCTTCGTCTGGGTCGCCGAGACCGCGATGCGCGCGCTGCTCCGGCTCCAGCTCGACGGTCGGTTCGAGGTGTTCGCGAATTCCTGCGACGGCAAGCCCTTCCTGTTCCTGAACGACCTCGTGGTCGCAGGCAACGGCGACGTCTACCTCACCGACTCGGGCATCGAGCTCGAGGAGATCGCGCCCGGCGGGCAGCTGCATCCGGACTGGCGCAGCCTGCGCTACGATGGCCGCGTCTATCGCATCGACCGCAGGACACGGGCCGTACAGTGCATCGACCGCGGGCTGCAGTTCACGAACGGCATCGCGTTCGGGCCGGACGGCCGGCTGTACGTCGCCGAGACGCTGAGCGGCAACATCTATCGCTACGACTGCAGCGACGGCCGCGTCACCGGCGGCCGGAAACTGTTCGGCAACGTCATCGAGCGATTCGATCCCGCCGAGCTGAAAGGACCCGACGGCATGAAGTTCGGCGCCGACGGCAATCTCTACGCCTGCGTCTTCGGCCAGGGCGACGTGACCGTGCTCGGGCTCGATGGCAAGGTCGCGCGCCGCATCCAGGTCGAAGGTTCGATGCCGACGAATCTCGCCTTCGGTCCCGGCGGCGAGAAGTGCATCTATGTCACCGAGGTCGAGACCGGTTCGGTCCAGGTCTACGACGTCGGGACCCGCGGCTACGCCTGGCCCCTGCCCGGGCGCCACGGCACCTCGCCGGGCGCCGGCGGCACGACGTAGAGCCCGGCGCCCTCGCGCCGCGGAAACGGGAACTTGCCCTTGCCGGTCGGCGGTTTCGCCTGCAGCGCCCTGAGTTTCGCTTCGTCGACCTCGATGCCGAAACCCGGCGCATCGCCGAGCACGATATGGCCGTCCTCGACGCGGTTGTCCCACTTGAGGCAATGCTCGCGGCCCGGGTCCACCACTTCCATCATGCTATGGTTCGGCAGCGCGGCAGCGACCTGGGCCATGTAGTTGGCCTGCGCATTCATCATCGAGACTTCGATCCCGTGCACATGCGCCATGTGCGCGATCTGCCGCAGGCCGGTGACGCCGGATTGCCCGGTCCAGACGTTCAGCACGCCCACGGCCTGGTTCGCGATCAGCGGGTAGACGTCCCGCAGCGTGTGCAGGTTCTCGCCGCTCGCCACTTTCGCTTTCACCTGCCGCGAGACCTGCGCGAGCCCGTGATAGTCCCAGCGCCGAGCGGGCTCCTCGACCCACAACAGGTCGAAGTGCCGCTCGATCTGGCGGATATGGCGCACCGCCTGCTTCGGTGACCAGTATTCGTTCGAGTCGATCATCAGGCCGGGCCTCGGCGATGCCACGCTGAGCGCCTCTTGCATGATGCCGAGCCGGCGCAGGTCGGCCTGCAGGTCGAGCCCGACTTTCAGCTTGCCGTCGCGGATGCCGCGTTCCGCCATGCGGCGATAGAACGCGAACAGCTCGTCGTCCGACAGGCAGTAGTCGAGTCCG
>JAABRB010000501.1 GCA_011391185.1 Betaproteobacteria bacterium | reverse complement strand
CTCGGCGGCTATGCCGAGAAAGCGCGGGTCAAGGGCGATTGGCTCGTGCGGCTGCCCGTGGAAATTTCCGCGCGTGATGCGATGGCGATCGGCACCGCGGGCTTCACCGCCATGCTCGCCGTGCTCGCGCTCGAGCGCCATGGGCTCACGCCGGCGCGCGGGCCGGCGATCGTCACCGGCGCCGCGGGCGGCGTCGGCTCGGTCGCAATCGCGCTTCTGTCCAAGCTCGGCTTCCAGGTAATCGCCGCGACCGGCCGGCCGCAGGAGGCGGACTATCTGAAGTCGCTCGGCGCCGCCGAGATCCTCGACCGCGCGGAGCTGGCGGGCGCGCCGAAGGCGCTCGCCAAGGAGCGCTGGGCGTGCGGCATCGACTCGGTCGGCTCGAACACGCTCGCCAATCTGCTGGCGATGACGAAGTATGGCGGGGCGATTGCCGCCTGTGGGCTCGCGGGTGGGATGGATTTGCCGACCTCGGTGGCGCCCTTCATCCTGCGCGGCGTTTCGCTGCTCGGAATCGATTCAGTGCAATGCCCGCAACCCTTGCGCCGCGAGGCCTGGCAGCGGCTCGCGCGCGACCTCGACCGGGCGAAGCTTTCGGCGATCACGCGAGAAGTGGCGTTCGCAGACCTGGTCGGCGCGGGCCGGGACATCCTGGCCGGGAAACTGCGCGGCCGCACGGTGGTGCGAATTGGGCGCGCTTGACAAAATACGCCCCGGTCTGCCCAACCTTCGTCCGAATCATTCGGGACGCTCCGCCGATGCGAGTTCTCCGCGCGCTCCCCGTTCTCGCGCTGCTGACCGCGGCGCCCGCCGCCGCCCAGCAGACTCTGAGCGGCGAGGAAGCCCGCGTCTTCGTCGCCGGCAAGCTGTTCGCCTATAGCTGCTTCGACGGCACCCGCGGCGCCGGCCGCATTTTCGCCGACGGCTCGGTCGCCGGTAATATCCGTTTCGTAGGCTCCGACGTGTTGCGTTATCTGCGCCTGCCGCAGAACACTCTCTATCCGCGCGGCGACCAGGTTTGCGCCACGCTGCGCGGCCTGCCGTTCGAGCCCTGCTTCACGGTGACGCGCACGAGCCCGCGCAGTTTCCGCGGGGCGTTCGCCAATTTCGGACTCAGCTTCATGTATTGCGACTTCACAAGCGAAGGCCGCATGCTCTTGGCGCGGAGGCGCGGCGTACAGCGCCGGACCAGCGGCCCCGTTTCCAGTCCGCAGCCGACTTCGCCCTAGTCTTCCTTTTTCACTTCCTGAGTCATGATCGTGCAGGTGACGCTGGCGTGAGCATAGAGCTTGCCCGCGGCGTCCACGAGTTTGCCTTCGGCGGTCGCAACGGTGCGGCCGCGATAGAGCACCATGGCGATCGCATCGACCGGCCCGGTCGTTTCGAGCACCGGGCGCACGAGGTTCACTTTGTATTCGACCGGAAGTCCCATCTCCCCGGCCTCAAGCGCGGACTGGACCGCGGAGACCAGCGCGGCCTGAAGCACACCCGACGTGAAGCCCACGTGCACGTTGTTGACCGGACCGTAGAACCGCAAGCTCGGAGTACCCTCCACAACGACACGGCCACGCTCCACTTCCTTCAAGCGCAAGCCCAACGTCTCGTACATCGGCGGCGAGAGGATTTCGCCACGGCGCATGGCGTCGAGATAGCTGAACCCATCCTGGTTCAGCATCACCTCGACCGGCACGATTCCATAGCGCGGCTTGTGCATGACCCCTCGCACCGCTTCGGGCTCGCGCAAAATGCGAATCCGAGTAGCGTACGAGACAATTATGAACCGGGCGTTGTAGGCGGGCTAGTCCGGGACAGGCCGTGAATTCGCCGGCGCGTCGCTTGGTCGCGCGGCAATAATAAGCATGGATTGAAGGGAATAATCGAATGGCTACTTTTTAGCCACCGTTGCCCTTAGTTTCAACCGCGCCGGCCTTCTGCGGCGGCTCGCCGTCCTTGAGCCCGTCCTTCAGCTTCGCCTGGATCTTCTCCAGATCCTCGGGCTCGGGCTTGAGGTCCTTGGCGTGGCTCCACTGGAAGAACGACTCCACGCGGCGGCCGACTTTCCAATAGGCATCGCCGAGGTGGTCGTTGATGACCGGGTCCTCGGGTTTGAGCTCGATCGCGCGCTCGAGTTCGCGCACCGCATCCTCGTAGCGGCCGAGGCGGTAATAGGCCCAGCCCAAGCTGTCGACGATGTAGCCGTCGTTGGGCCTGAGCGCCACGGCCTTGCGGATCATGTCGACGGCCTTGTCCAGGTTCAGGCCCTGATCGACCCAGGAATAGCCGAGATAGTTCAGAACCTGCGGCTGATCGGGAAACAGCTTCAGCGCCAGCTCGAAGTCCTTCTCCGCGCGCGGCCATTGCTTGGAGCGCTCGAAGCTGATGCCCCGGAAATAGAACAGCGCCCAATGCCCGCGGTCCGGCGTTCCGATCTTCTGGACCGCCCTGGAATAGATTTCCGCCGCTTCCTTATAGAACTTGCGGGCGCGCAGCAGGTTACCGAGCGCGGTGATCGCCTCCAGATCGTCGGGCTTGGCGGCGACCAGCGCTTCGAGATTCTTCCGTGCCTCATCGGTGCGATCGAGCGCGTCGAGGTTGAGACTGCGGTGGATTTCCGCATTGCGCTTGAGGGGCGAATTGGCGGGCACCCGCGAGTAGACTTCGATCGCTTGTTCCGGCTTCTTCACGTTCTCATAGAGGTCGGCGAGCGCGATCAGCGCGATCGGATGCTGCGGCTCGACGAACAGCGCGAGCTGGAGATAGACCAGACCGAGATCTTCCCCGCCCTGGCGGCCGAGCGCGGAGCCGAGGCCATAGAGCACCTCGGCGGAGCCGGCCGAAGGCGTGCGCAGAAGCGGCGTAAGCGGCCGCCCGGATTCGATCTCGGCGACCGCGGCTTGGACGATCGGATGGCGCGGAAGCACGCGTTCGAATTCGGCGAAGGTCTTGAGCGCCA
>JAABRB010000500.1 GCA_011391185.1 Betaproteobacteria bacterium | reverse complement strand
CCCGCCGACCAGCGCCGGATCGCCGCCCCAAAGGTCGACGTTTCCCAAGGGCGGGGTCTGGTTGAACACCTCGTGAGTAACGAACGGCAGCGGCGCTGACATGGTGAATCGAACCAATGGACCGAGAACATCGTAGCACGTGGCGGCACACGCCGCTTGCCGCGGCCACGGACTCCTATTAAGCAACTACCTTCAGAACATGGTCGATCGCATGACTTGGGCCCCACGCGGCCGCCGGCACCTGTCCGGCTGCGGGGAATTTTCCGCGCGAACTCCCGCGCGCTGGACACGCTGAGCGGCAGAGATGGTATCGAAACCTCGCCCAACCACCCGCCACGTGATTTCGATCAACGACCTGTCGAACAAGGACATCGAAAGTATTTTCGAAATCGCGGAAGCGTTTCTCCAAGAGCTTCCCGATCCGAACATTCCCTACCGCATCGCCAAGAGCACCAATCTCGCCCCCAACTCCATCCTGGCCAGCCTGTTCTACGAGCCGAGCACTAGGACGCGCCTCTCCTTCGAGAGCGCGATGCTGCGGCTGGGCGGCGACTTCATCACCAGCGCCGATCCGGCCACCAGCTCGGCCGCCAAGGGCGAGAGTCTGGCCGACTCCGTTCGGGTGATCGCCAACTACGCCGACGTTCTCGTCATTCGCCATCCGCGCGACGGCGCCGCGCGTCTCGCCGCCGAATACTCGCCGATCCCCGTTATCAACGGCGGCGACGGCGGCCACGAGCATCCGACGCAG
Organism: Betaproteobacteria bacterium; assembly: GCA_011391185.1. The sequence goes on along the minus strand of JAABRB010000500.1, from coordinate 2,203 downwards.
ACGCTGTGCGATCTCTTCACCCTTAAGAGAAAGAACAAGAGTCTGAAGAATCTGAAGGTCGCGATTTCCGGCGATCTGCGCGGCAGCCGCACGATCCATTCCTTCGTCTATGCGCTGGCGCGTTTCGGCGCCAATATCGAGCCGATGCCGGCCAAGGGCATGGAGTTGCCCGCGCACGTCGACCGGCGGCTGCGCGAGGAGTTTCATTGCAAGTTCGTGTCGAACGCCTCGATCGACGCGCTCTACGTGACGCCTGACGAGCCGCATCAGCAATCGCTGTTCTCTGGTCCCGAAATCGATCACGACATCAGCGTGATCGAACAGAAGGTCGATGCGGTGTACGTCACACGCTTTCAGAAAGAGCGCTGGGCGGAGAAGGACCAAGCCTATCCGAAGATCGACGCCAAGTTCCTCGACGAGCCGAAATATGCCGACGCCAGCGTGTTGCATCCCTTGCCGCGCGTCGGCGAGCTCGACGCCGAGGTCGATTCCGACCGCCGCGCGGTTTATTTCCAGCAGGCGGCCTATGGCGTGCCGGTGCGCATGGCGTTGATTTCGCTGCTGCTCGGCCTGCACAAGAACGTCTCGTTGCACAAGTTCGAAAGCGGATTCGAGAAGCATCCGTTCCCGGTTTATGACCAGCCGATCCATTCCGGCATTCGCTGTGCCAACGCCAACTGTATCGTGCACGAGCCGATGGAAGCCCAGTACGTACGCAACAAATTCTACATCGTGAGCACGGCCGCGCAGGACCGCGCGATGCTGCGCTGCATGTACTGCGAGACCGATATCGACAATTTCGTTGTCGCCGACGTCAAGAAAGGGCACTTCACCGCGGACACGACGCGGCTCCTGAAGGCGGAGCGGCCGAAGGATCTGGTCGTCTACAAGGACGAAGCGAAAGCGATCGAAGAGGGATTGCGACTGAAGGAGCCCTCTCCCCCGCCGCGCCGACACGCAGGATAGCGCGCCACACTGTCATCCTTCGAGGGCTGCCATGCAAGTCGGCTATAGCCGACTTGCGCAGTCAAATTGCCGATCTCGGGTAAACCGGAGATCGGTGGCAGCCACCTCAGGATGACGGGGCTTTCGGATTGCAAAATGTTGCGTCATCCTGAGGTGCGAGGGCGAAGCCCAAGCCTCGAAGGATGACGCAACGGCCATGCCTCTATCGCCCGAAATCATCGCAGCCCTCGCATCCGGCTATCTGTTCGGCTCGATTCCGTTCGGGTTGCTGCTGACGCGGCTCGGCGGCTACGGCGACGTGCGCGACATCGGTTCGGGCAATATCGGCGCCACCAACGTGCTGCGCACCGGCAGCAAGGCGCTCGCGGCCGCCACGCTCCTGCTCGACGCGCTGAAGGGAACCGCGGCCGTCCTCCTTGCCGCCTGGTTTGCCGGCCGCAACGCTGCTCTCGCCGCCGGCCTCGGCGCCTTTCTCGGTCACGCATTTCCCGTTTGGCTCCGTTTCAAAGGCGGCAAAGGGGTTGCTACTTATATCGGTGTACTTCTCGGCATCGCTTGGCCTGTGGCCCTGGCCTTCATCGGGATATGGGTCGCGATGGCCGCGATTTTCCGCATTTCGTCGCTTTCGGCGCTGGCCGCGAGCCTTGCCACGCCTTTGATACTGCTGGCGATGAGTATGCAGCTCGAAGCAGGCCTGTTCGCGATCCTCAGCCTGCTCCTCTGGTTCACCCATCGCACCAATATCGGCCGCCTTCTCACTGGCGCCGAACCGAAAATCGGTGCGCGCGGATGAGCGGGCGTCTCACCGACGAGCAGCGTACCGACTGGCTGCGTCTGATTCGCTCGGAGAATGTCGGCCCCCGCACCTTCCGCGCGCTATTGAACCAATATGGCGGCGCTGCCGCGGCGCTCGCGGCCCTGCCCGGCCTCGCCCGCTTCGGCGGCCGGGGCAGCCTGCGCATCCCCACCCGCGCCGAGGCCGAGACCGAGATTGCCACCGCAGCCAAGATCGGTGTGCGGCTAGTGGCCCTCGGCGAGGCCGAATATCCCTCCCGCCTGCGCGAGACCGACGACGCCCCGCCGCTCCTAGCCATCCAGGGCAATGGCGCGGTGCTGGCCGAGCCCGTGGTCGCCATCGTCGGCGCACGCAATGCGTCCGCCGCCGGCATGCGTTTCGCCGGTGAACTGGCGCGCGGGTTGGGAGCCGCCGGTTTTGCCATAGTCTCCGGCCTCGCCC
>JAABRB010000499.1 GCA_011391185.1 Betaproteobacteria bacterium | reverse complement strand
GTCGATCAGCTCGATCTTGAAGTTCTCGCCCTTATCGCGAAACACTTTCTTGGCCTGCTCGCGTGACCAGACTTCCTTGCTGAAAGGTTTGTCGCGCACCACGATCTCGCGCATTTTCTTCTCGATCGCAGGGAAATCCTCCGGCCGGAACGGCTCGTTGCGGAAGAAGTCGTAATAGAAGCCGTTTTCGATCACCGGGCCGATCGTCACCTGCGTGCCGGGCCACAGCGTTTGCACCGCTTCGGCCATCACGTGCGCGCAATCGTGGCGGATCAGTTCGAGCGCGCGCGGGTCGTCGCGCGCGATGAATTCAATTTTTGTGTCTCTTTCTATCTTGTCCGTGAGATCGGCCAGCACGCCGTCGAGCGCCATCGCGATTGTGCGTTTGGCGAGCGACGGCGAAATCGCCTTGGCGACGTCCAGGCCCGTGCTGTGGTCGGGATATTCGCGGCGCGCGCCGTCGGGAAAGGTCAGCGTGACCATTTCTTCGTCTCCTGCTCACTCGCTGCCTACGAACGCAGGTAAGCGTGAATGGACATTTGTAGATCAGATTGCGGCGGACGCCGAGTCCGCTGCGGCGCGTGCCGTTTTTGTTGAGGATTTTCCAAAACATTTCATCATTTTTTCGCGGCCGATGGAATACCCGAATCAAGTCACAAAGCCTGCGAACGGATGACACATTCGCGCGCTTGATTCGCCTCCGGAACAAGAGCCCGCACAGGGCCGAAATGTGGGAAGCGGCGTCTCGGAATAAATCCTTCCGGTCGCCGGGCGTGAAACGGAGGGGTCATGAACGTCCTGTCACGGCCGCGTGCGGCCGGTTGCGTCCGCGTACCCGAGAACAATATCGCGCGTATCGCGTTCGCCTTGTTCTTCGCTGCTGCAAACCTTGCCGGTGCAAGCTTTTTTGCAGCGCCCGTAGGCGCCCAGGAAAGGCCCAATGTCGGCCGGCTCGGGCAGCTCACCAACCAGAATACGATCTACATCGTCTCGGGCAATCTGAACGGCACCTATCTGTCGGCCGCCTACGATCTCACGGCGGTGCTCGACGACGAGAAGGACAACACGCTCCGCGTGCTGGCCGTCATCGGCAAGGGCGGCGGGCAAAACCTGCGCGACGTGCGGTTCCTCAAGGGCGTCGATCTCGGCATCACCCAGTCGGTGCTGCTCAACCGCTTCAAGCGCACCAACGAGATCGGCCCGGTCGACGACAAGTTCGTCTACATCGCCAAGCTGTTCAACGAGGAAATGCACCTCATCGTCCGCGCCGAGTCCGGCATCACCTCGATCGAGCAATTGGCCGGCAAGACGGTCAATTTCAGCGACATCGGCAGCGGCACCCAGCTCTCCACCCGCGAAATCTTCGAGCGGCTGAAAATCCCGGCCAAGGAAGTCAACATGGGCCAGGGCGACGCCTTCGAGGCGCTGAAGAAGGGCGAGATCGCCGCGAGCATTCTGATCGCCGGCAAGCCCACGGGCTCCGGGCGCACACTGAAAGCCTCGGACGGATTCCGTATCCTGCCCGTGGCCTATTCCAAGCCGTTGCAGGACTATTTCTATCCTGCCGTGCTCACGCACGAGGACTACCCGACCCTGATCGAGCCCGGCCAGCAGATCGACACCATCGCCGTGGCCGCGGTTCTGTTCGCCTATAACTGGCCCAAGGGCTCGGAGCGCTATCGGCGTATCGAAAATTTCGTCAACGCGTTCTTCCCCAAGATCGCGGAGTTCCAAAAGAAGCCGCGCCATCCGAAGTGGAAAGAGATCAATCTCGCCGCGGTGCTGCCTGGCTGGAACCGTTTCGAAGCGGCCGAGGAATGGCTGCAGAAGAACCGCCCGGTGCAGGCGCAACAGCCCGCGACCACGGCCGAGCGCTCCCAGTTCAGCGACTTCGTCGCCGCGCGCCAAGCCGCAAGTCCCGCCAGCGCGTTCGCGCCCGAGGATCGCGAGAAACTTTTTCAGGAATTCCTGAAATGGAAGACGGCGCGCGAGCGCCGCTAAGGAGGAACAGCCCCGACCATATCCATCAACCGCAACCGCAACCGAACCGGGAAACCGGGAAAATGGGAGGTTTGTCATGAGTTCCCCCATTCATCAGCCGCAGCAGCGCGAACCGTCGCTCGAGGAGCGCGAGCTCTACGACGCTTTCCCCGAAGCGCGTGCCGAGGAGCCGCCGCCGCCCGAGAGCGAGCAGGCCGGCCTGGTCCCCGATCTCGATCGCCTGGAGCGCGAGATCGCCAGCGAGCAAGTGCGCTCCAGCGAAGCTTCGCTGCAGCCCGCCTTCGAGAACCATCCCGCCCGGCTCCCCGGCAAATCCGAAGCGCCGGCAAGACCCCGCGCGCCGACCCGGCTCCGTCTCTCTTCCGAGGAAATGGACCGGCTGGAGCACGAGATCGCGCTCGAGCAGCGCCGCATTCGCCGCGAGTTCGATCCGGTCGTGCTGCCGCCGCCGCCCGCGCCGATGCCCGCGCAGCGAAGCTTCATGCCCTACGCGGTCGCCGCCGGCGTCGCTTGTCTCGCCGGCCTCGCCGTCTACGCGGCCACCGGAAAAATATCGCTGCCGGATTCGCTGATGACCGCGAGCTCCGACGTACTCACCCGTGTCACCGCTTATGCGCCGCACGCGGCCGAGCCGGTGCCGGAGATTCCCGCCATACGGCTCGTGATCGAGGGCGCCAGCATCGAAAACGGCGACGTGATTCCGGTCGGCTTGAAAGCCGAGGGCCCGATCGACGGTGCGATGGCGATCGTGAGCGGCCTCGCGGCCGGAACCGTGCTCTCCGCCGGCCGCCCCTGGGGCTCGACCGGCTGGGTGGTGCCGGCCGATCAGCTGGCGAGTGCGCACGTGCGCCCGCCGCAGGGTTTCGTCGGCACCATGGACTACACGGTCGCGCTGCGTCTGCCCGACGGAACGCTCGCCGATACGCAAACCATGCGGCTCGAATGGCGCAATAACAAC
>JAABRB010000052.1 GCA_011391185.1 Betaproteobacteria bacterium | reverse complement strand
GTCCCGACGTGTGCCGCGAGGTCGATGTCCCGGCCGTCGAACGATCGTACTTCGAGCCGATGAATGACGACCCTGCGCGCCCGCCGCTCGATCTCCTGCCCCGCCCGCGCATAGGCGTAGTAAGGCTTGCCATCCTTCTTGAGCGCTGAGTACAGCGGGGGGACCTGGTCGATCTCGCCGACGAACGATGCCACCGCACGCGCCACCGCGGCGGGCGCGACGTCCGGTTCCCGCTGCGACGTGATCTCGCCCTCCGCGTCCCCTGTACTGGTCGTCACGCCCAGGCGTATCGTTGCCTCGTAGACCTTGTCCGCGCCGAGCAGCGCGGCGGCGAACTTGGTGGCCTCGCCGAACAACACGACAAGCAGCCCGGTTGCACGCGGATCAAGGGTACCGGTGTGGCCGGCCTTCGCCGCGCCATAAATCCCGCGCGCCGCCTGGAGCGCGCGATTGGACGACGCTCCGAGTGGCTTGTCCAGAAGGAGCACACCATCCACGACGCGCTTCGGATTCCGGGGCGGCATCGCTTCAGGGCGCCCGTTGCGCCGGTCTAATCCGTGTCGGCGCCGCCGGTTTCTGCGACGGCCTGGTCGATGAGGCGCGAAAGGCGGACACCTTCCTCGACCGACGCGTCGTGCACAAAATGCAGCGCCGGAATGTTGTGGATGCGCATGCGACGCCCGAGCGCCGTGCGGAGAAATCCGGCGGCGCCGGCCAGACCGGCCGCGATGTCCTGCCGCTCGCTTTCGCCGACCAGCGCTGTAAAAAAGACCTTGGCATGAGCCAGATCGGCCGACACGTCGACACTGGTCACCGTGACCAGCCGCACGCGCGGGTCCTTCAGTTCCGTGCGCAGGATTTCCGCAAGGTCGCGCTGGATCTGGTCTGCGACCCGCCGGGCACGGGGGTTCGTTCTCACGAGGCTACCAATCTCCCCCGGTACACGCGGGGGATATACAAGGACAAGGGGCAGGAAGGGGTGAGGGGGCCGCTTCCCTTCCCCCTCTGGCCCCCTTGTTCGTAAAACCGCAGTTTGCGTGGCACGCCGAATTCGTCAGTCGAAGTCCCCGCGGCAGGCATCTTCCAATCGCCTGCTACAGCGTGCGGGCAACCTCCTGGACTTCGTAGACCTCGAGCTGATCTCCGACGTTGATATCGTCCACGCCTTTGACCGAGAGTCCGCACTCGAAGCCGGACTTGACTTCGCGCACATCGTCCTTGAAACGCTTCAGCGAATCGAGCTCGCCATCGTGAATCACGACGTTGTCGCGCAGCAGGCGGATGCGGGCATTGCGCCGCACGAGCCCTTCCTGGACGTAGCAGCCGGCGACGGTCCCGATTTTCGAGATCCGGAAGACTTGCCGGATCTCGACGAGACCGAGAACGCTTTCCCGCTTCTCGGGCGTAAGCATTCCCGAAAGGGCCGCCTTCACCTCGTCGACCGCTTCATAGATGATGTTGTAATAGCGAACATCGACGCCGCTGCTTTCCGCGAGCTTGCGGGCCGTGGCATCGGCGCGCGTGTTGAAGCCGATGATCACCGCGTTGGATGCGAGCGCGAGGTTCACGTCGGATTCCGTGATGCCACCTACAGCGGCATGAATGACGCTCACCTTCACCTCGTCCGTCGACAGGCGTGTCAGCGCGTGCGATAGCGCTTCCTGCGACCCCTGTACGTCCGCCTTGATGAGCAGCGGAAGCATCTTGACTTCCCCCTCGCCCATGTTCTCGAATACGTTCTCGAGCTTCGCCGCCTGTTGCTTCGCGAGCTTGACGTCGCGGAACTTGCCCTGGCGGAAGAGCGCGATCTCGCGCGCCTTGCGCTCGTCGGCCAGCACCGCGAGTTCCTCGCCGGCATTCGGCACCTCCGAGAGGCCCTGAATCTCGACCGGAATGGAGGCCCCCGCCGACGGGACGGGGCGACCGGCCTCGTCGAGCATGGCGCGCACGCGTCCGAACGCCGCGCCGCACAGCACGATGTCACCACGCTTCAGCGTGCCCGACTGCACGAGAACCGTCGCAACCGGTCCGCGGCCTTTGTCCAGCCGCGCCTCGACCACGATGCCCTTTGCGGGCGCATCAACCGGCGCCTTCAGTTCCAGCACCTCGGCTTGCAGGAGGACCTGCTCAAGGAGCTCGTCGATTCCGGCGCCGGTCTTCGCCGAGACCTGCACGAACGGCGAGTCGCCGCCGTACTCCTCGGGAACCACGCCCTGCGCGACCAGCCCCTGTCTGACGCGATCCGGATTCGCTTCGGGCTTGTCGATCTTGTTGATCGCCACGACCATCGGCACGTTGCCCGCCTTGGCGTGATGGATGGCCTCGATCGTCTGCGGCATGACGCCGTCGTCCGCGGCCACGACCAGAATCACGAGATCCGTCACTTTCGCGCCGCGCGCGCGCATCGCGGTGAATGCCTCGTGGCCCGGCGTGTCCAGGAACGTGATGACGCCCCGCGGCGTCTCCACGTGATAGGCGCCGATATGCTGCGTGATGCCACCCGCCTCGCCCGAGGCGACCTTGGCGCGGCGGATATGATCGAGAAGCGATGTCTTGCCGTGATCGACGTGCCCCATCACGGTCACCACCGGCGCGCGCGGCTTGAGTTCCGCTTCGGCGTTCTGCGGGGACGCGATGAGATAGGCTTCCGGGTGGTCGATCTTCGCCGCGATCGCCTTCTGTCCCATCTCCTGGACGACGATCATCGCCGTCTCCTGATCGAGGACCTGGTTGATGGTCACCATCTGTCCGAGCTTGATCAGCACCTTGATGACCTCGGCTGCCTTGACGGACATCTTGTGGGCGAGTTCGCCGACGGTGATCGTCTCGGGAACGGGAATGTCCCGGAGGACGGGCTCGGGCGGCGGAACAAAAGCGGGCTGCTCCGTGGACGAGGCGGGCCGATGTCGCGCAACCTTCGGTTGATGCCAGCCCCCGCCCCCGCCAGCCGTGTCACCACGCGTCTTGATCGTCCGGCGCTTGGCGCCTTCGTCGCGCCAGACGGTCACTTGCTTGACCGGTTTCTTGGCTTTCCGCTCCGCGCCCGCACCGGTAGTCTTCGTCTTGTGCAACGTCGTGTCGGCGGCGGGCGCCTGCTTCGCCCCGGCCGCGGTGGCCTTCGCCGCCTCGGCCGCGCGCTGCTCGGCTTCACGCTGCTCGACGAGGCGGCGCTCACGCTCCTGTCGCTCGGCGAGCTCTGCCGCCTGGCGCGCGGTCAACTCCTCCTGGCGCCGCTTTTCCTCCTCGCGCAATTCGGTTTCGCGCTGGTCGATCACCACTGCCGGCGCGGGCGACGCTTCGGGAACTTCCAGAACGGGCAGAATGGCCGCCTCGGCCGCGTCCCGTTTCACGAACACCCGCTTCTTGCGCACTTCCACCTGGATAGTGCGGGATTTACCGCTCGAATCCGCCTTGCGAATCGCGCTGGTTTCCTTGCGGGTAAGGGTGATCTTCGTCTTTGAGTCCCCGGCGCCATGGGACTTCCGCAGGTAATCGAGAAGCATGGTCTTGTCCTGCTCGCTGAGCAGATCCTCGGCCACCTTCTTGTTCACGCCGGCGGCGCGCAACTGCTCGAGCAGCACCTGCGCGTTGACCTTCAGCTCGCCGGCAAACTGCGTGACACTCGTCTGGGCCATGCGTGCTACCTCATTCCTCTGCGAACCAGTGCGCGCGAGCCTTCATGATGAGCTCCTTGGCGCGGTCGGTGTCCATTTCGAACATTTCCACGAGATCGTCGACCGCCAGATCGGCGAGGTCGTCGCGGGTGCGAATTCCCTTCTGCGACAGCTTGGCCGCGAGCTCGCTGTCCATGCCCTCAAGCTGCAGGAGATCGGGGTCCACCCCCTCGATGCTCTCCTCGCTCCGAATGGCCTGCACGAGCAGCGCATCGCGCGCCCGCGACCGCAGCTCGTTCACGACCGACTCGTCAAACCCTTCGATCTCCAGCAACTCGTTTGTCGGCACGTAGGCCACCTCTTCCAGCGTGGAGAACCCCTCCTGGATCAGCGTGTCGGCCACGTCCTGGTCGACATCGAGCTTCTCGACGAACAGAGCCCGGATGGCAGTCGACTCTTCCTCGGTCTTGCGCTGGCTTTCTTCCTCGGTCATGAGATTGATGTGCCAGCCGGTGAGCTCGGACGCGAGCCGCACGTTCTGGCCGGCCCGGCCGATCGCAATCGCGAGATTCTCCTCGTCGACCACCACGTCCATCGCGTGCTTCTCTTCGTCGACAACGATCGAGAGGACCTCGGCCGGCGCGAGCGCACCGATCACGAACTGCGCCGGATCGGCCGACCAGAGCACGATGTCGACCCGCTCGCCGGCGAGCTCCTGGGTCACCGCCTGCACGCGCGAACCGCGCATTCCCACGCAGGTGCCGATCGGATCGATGCGCCGGTCATTCGAGTGGACGCCGATTTTTGCGCGCACGCCCGAGTCGCGCGCAGCAGACTTGATCTCGAGCAGCCCTTCTTCGAGTTCCGGGACCTCGAGCCGGAAGAGCTCGATGATGAACTCCGGGGCCGTCCGCGAAAGGACGAGTTGCGGCCCGCGCAGGGTCCGGTCGATCTTGAGCAGATAGGCCCGGCACCGGTCGCCAATGCGCAGGTTTTCCTTCGGGATCATCTGGTCGCGCGGCAGAATCGCCTCGACGCGCCCCGACTCGATCACGGCGTTCCCGCGCTCCATGCGTTTGATCGTGCCGGTCACCAGCTTGTCATTTCGAGCCAGAAAGTCCTGCAGGATCTGCTCGCGCTCGGCGTCCCGTATTTTCTGCAGGATGACCTGCTTGGCCGCCTGCGCGCCGATCCGTCCGAACTCGACCGGCTCGAGGGATTCCTCGATGAAATCCTCGACCTGAACGTCGTTGTATTGCTTGAGCGCATCCGTGATCGCGATCTGGTGACCCGGAAACTCCACCGCGTCATCCGCCACGATCTGCCAGCGGCGGAAGGCCTCGTAGTCGCCGGTCTCCCGGTCGACCGCGACCCGGACCTCCACCTCCTCGTTGAAGCGTTTCTTGGTCGCCGAGCCGAGCGCCATCTCCAACGCACCGAACACCACGTCCTTGGGAACGTTCTTCTCACGCGCCAGCGCATCAACCAGCAGCAGCAATTCGCGACTCATTGTTCCAATCTCCTCAAACCGCCTGGCGCATCGAGAGACTCGGCACCAGGCGCGCTCTCTCGAGATTCGCAATCGGGAAAGACACCACGCTGCCGTCCACCTCGAGTTCGACCTCACGCTCGGTCGCGCCACGCAGCACGCCGGTGAATCGCCGCCGATTGCCGACCGGCACACGCATGCGCAGCTCGGCCCGCTCACCCATGAAACGACGGAAGTGCGCTGGAGTCTTCAACACCCGGTCGAGGCCTGGGGACGAGACCTCCAGCCGATCGTATTCGATCCCCTCGACCGGCAGAACGCGCTCGAGCTGACGGCTGACCCGCTCGCAATCCTCGACCGAGATGCCACTTTGCACGGGTCCGGACGACGGCGGCGCGGAGCTCCCCGCGAGCCGATCGATGAACACGCGCAGAAGACGTCCGCCAAGGGCGAATTGAGCCTCAACCAGCTCGTATCCGAGGCCGGAGACGGTCCGCTCGATCACAGTTTCAGTGCCTTTCATGCCCGGGCCGCAAAAGAGCGCGACAGAACAAAGACGCTACAAATCAATCGCTACGATCAGGCGACGATCGAACGCCACAAACTCAAACGCCACCACAAACTCAAACGCCACCACAAACTCAAACGCCACAAACGAAAAATGGGCACGCAGCCCATCCCCTCATCGGACGCGGATTTTAACAGGGAAGTGCCAGCAAGACAATGGGATAGACGCGCCTTGCGCCTGCCCGCCCCGGGGGCCGGGGTGTCAGCCCCCCCGGTTTACCGTGGCAGCGGATCCCCGTTCGGCAGGTGCACCGTGCGGTGCCAGCGCCAGCGCGATCTCACTCGCTTCGAGTTCGCGCCATTGCCCCCGCTTGAGGCTCGGCGGCAGGCGAAACGGGCCGAAGCGCACCCGAATGAGCCGGCTCACCTGCACACCGATCAGTTCGAACATCCGCCGCACCTCACGATTCCGGCCTTCGCGGAGCGTCACCTGATACCAGTGATTGGCGCCCTCACCCCCGACATCGACGAGGGTCTCGAATCGGGCCGGACCGTCCTCGAGAAGGACACCTTCCTTCAGACGATCGATATGTGCCTCGCCAAGCCTGCCCAGAACGCGGACTGCATATTCGCGCTCGATTTCGTATCGGGGGTGCATCAGCCGATCCGCCAGTTCCCCCGCGGTGGTGAAGATGAGCAACCCGCTCGTGTTGAAATCGAGCCGACCGATCGCCACCCAGCGTGCGCCCTTCACCCGCGGCAGGCGCTCGAACACAGTCGGCCTGCCCTCGGGGTCGCGGGCGGATACGATCTCGCCGGCGGGCTTGTGATAGAGGAGAAGTCGCGGCTCCATGCCCACGGGCCGGGGGTTTACGGGACGTCCATCCACGCGAATCCGGTCGCGCGGCCCCACCCGCTGGCCAATGTGCGCCGGGTGGCCATTCACTTGAATCCGGCCGGCGACGATCCACTCCTCGATCGTGCGCCGGGAGGCGACCCCGGCCTGCGCGAGCACCTTTTGCAGCTTCTCGGAATCCGCGGTTTCCTGGACGGCGTCGACGCGCGCCCCGGGCGCGGCACGGCGCCCGAATCGCCGCGAAGTCCCGGTCGCGGGCCGACCGGCCGGCGGCGCAGCCTCAGGCCTGTTGCGGCTCGGATTCCGTGGCTGGAACTTCGACCGCTCCGGCCGACGTTCCTGCGTCGGGCTCGGCGGGCGTGGGGTCCGGCTCGGCAGGCGAGGCCTGGGTGCCTTCGAGGCTCTTGCTGATTTCGTCAAGGGGCGGCAACTCCTGCAGTGATCTCAGGCCGAGGTCGTCGAGAAAGGTCTTGGTGGTGGCATACAACGCCGGACGGCCGGGCGCATCCCGGTGGCCCACCACATCGATCCAATTGCGCGACTCCAGCGATTTGATGATATTAGGCGAAACGGTGACGCCGCGAATTTCCTCGATGTCTCCGCGCGTTGCCGGCTGCCGATACGCGATGATGGCGAGCGTCTCGAGCACCGCGCGCGAGTACCGCAACGCCTTCTCGGGACTCATCCGGTCCAGGTGCCGCTGAAACTCCGGGCGCGTCTGGAATCGCCAGCCCGTCGCGAGGTTGACGAGCTGCACGCCGCGCTCCGACCAGTCGTTGCGCAGTTCGTCGAGCAGCCTGCGTACCGTGTCCGCGCCCACTTCGTCGTCGAAAAGCTTGCGCAGCTGGGCGATGGGCACCGGATCCTGCGCCGCGAGCAGCGCGGTTTCCAGAACGACTTTCACTTCACTCGGATTCAGCATGTTGGGCCAATTTCACGTAGATCGGGGCATAGGGCTCGGCCTGGGTCACCTCGACCAGGCGCTCGCGCGCGAGCTCGAGCAGCGCGAGAAAGCTCACGACGAGAACCGAGACGCCGCGCCACGGCTCGAACAGTTCGGTGAATTCGCGAAACCCGCCCTCGGCCAGATCGCGCAGGATGCCGGTCATGTGCTCGCGAACCGAAAGCTCTTCGCGACTGACCTTGTGATGCTGCCTGACCCGGGCAAGCGACAGGAGATGGCGCCACGCATTCTCGAGATCGCGAACACTCACGTCGGGCAGCCGCTCGACCATGGTCTGCTCGATCCAGACGCCGATCGCGGCGAAGTCGCGCCCCCGTTGCGGCAGGGCGTCGAGCTTCTGGGCGGCGCGCTTCATCCCCTCGTACTCGAGCAGCCTGCGCACCAGCTCGGCGCGGGGATCGTCCTCTTCCGCGACATGCTTGGGGCGGGGCAGCAGCAGCCGGGACTTGATCTCCATGAGCATCGCGGCCATCACGAGATACTCGGCGGCGAGCTCGAGGTTCCGGTGGCGCATCGCTTCGACATACGTCAGGTACTGCTCGGTCACCCGCGCCATCGGTATGTCGAGAACGTCGATATTCGCTTTGCGGATCATGTAGAGCAGCAGGTCGAGCGGCCCTTCGAAGGTCTCCAGGAACACTTCGAGCGCATCCGGCGGGATGTAGAGGTCCGCGGGGATCTCCAGAACGGGCTCGCCACGCACGAGCGCGATCCGCTGCGTGCCTTCAGGATGCAGTGTGACGACGTCTCCGCTCACGAGTAGTCGAGCCCCATCACTTCGCGCACCTCGCGCATGGTTTCCCGGGCAAGTTCCCGCGCCTTTTCGCAGCCGTCCGCGACGATGTTCTTTACCAGGGTCGGATCGTCCAGGTACTTCTGGGCCCGCGCCCGCATCGGTGCCTGCTCGGCAAGCACCGCGTCGATGACCGGCTGTTTGCATTCGAGGCAACCGATTCCCGCGCTGCGGCAGCCGGTCTGCACCCACTCCTTGGTCTTCTGGTCCGAATATCCCAGGTGGAAATGCCACACGGGGCACTTGGCCGGATCGCCGGGGTCCGTGCGCTTCACGCGCGCCGGATCGGTCGGCATGGTGCGGATCTTCCGGGTGACCGACTCCGCGTCCTCGCGGAGCCCGATGGCGTTCCCATAGGACTTCGACATTTTCTGCCCGTCGAGGCCGGGCAAGCGGGATGCCTCCGTGAGCAGCACCTCAGGCTCGACGAGGATCACGCGTCCGCCGCCTTCGAGGAAGCCGAACAGCCGCTCCCGGTCACCCGCCGCGAGATTTTGCGCTTCGTCGAGCAGCGCGCGTGCAGATTCGAGCGCACCGTCGTCGCCCTGCTCCTGATAGCGCGTTCGCAGCTCGCTGTAGAGCTTCGCCTTGCGGCTGCCGAGTTTCTTGACCGCTGCTTTCGCTTTCTCCTCGAACCCCGGCTCGCGACCGTAGATGTGGTTGAAGCGTCGCGCGATCTCGCGCATGAACTCGACGTGCGGCACCTGGTCCTCGCCGACCGGGACGTAATGCGCGCGGTAGATCAGCACGTCCGCACTCTGGAGCAGCGGATAGCCGAGAAATCCGTAGGTCGACAAGTCGCGGTCCGAGAGCTTTTCCTGCTGGTCCTTGTAGGTGGGCACCCGCTCGAGCCAGCCTAGCGGCGTGATCATCGAGAGCAGTGTGTGCAGCTCCGCGTGCTCGGGAATGCGTGACTGAATGAACAACGTGGCTTGCGCCGGGTCGACCCCCGAGGCGAGCCAGTCGATCACCATCTCCCACGCGTTCGACTCGATCACCTCCGGCTCCTCGTAATGGGTGGTGAGCGCATGCCAGTCCGCGACGAAGAACAGGCAGGGAAACTCGCTCTGCAGCTTCACCCAGTTCTTCAGCGCGCCGTGGTAATGGCCGAGGTGCAATGCGCCCGTGGGGCGCATGCCTGAGACAACCCGCTCGGGAAACATCGCGCGCCTCTAGCCCCTGAGAAACGTCATGGGAATGAGATCGCCGATCGAGATGCCGGAAATCTCGCTCATGAATCGCAGCGAAAAGGCGATGACCGGGAGGAGTATCGTACCGAGCAGATTGGTGACCAGGAGTACCAGCAATATCGGAAATCCCAGCGGCTCGAGGCGCATGAAGGTGACCGCTGCGGGTCCGGGGAGCAAGCTCGCGAGAATGCGCCCACCGTCCAGCGGCAGGAGCGGCAGGAGATTCAGCACCATCAGGACCAGGTTGACGTAGATTCCCGCCCTGGCCATTTCGGCAATCGGGATCGAATAATAGGTTCCCGACATCTCGAGGACCGCTCTCAGAATGACCATCCACGCGAGGGCCATCATGAGATTTGCGCCGGGACCGGCCGCGGCGACCCATAGCATGTCGCGCTTGGGATGGTGCAGGGCGTGATAGTTCACCGGCACCGGCTTTGCCCAGCCAAACAGGACCCCGGTCCCGCCAGCCAGCTTGGTCATGACCAGAATCACCAGCGGCACGACGATCGTCCCGACCAGATCGATGTGGCGGAGCGGATTGAGACTGATCCGACCCAGCCGATAGGCGGTCATGTCGCCGAAGTGGCGGGCGACATAGCCATGCGCGGCCTCATGCAGGGTAATCGCGAAGAGGACCGGGAGCGCATAGATCGCGATGGTCTGGACGACGTTGAATTCCATGAATTCGAATGGCTGGGCGACCGCGCATTCTAGCAGAGCGGCAATGCCGCCCGATCAGCTGCGAACCGGATCGATCGCACCCTTGCCGATCCGCACGATTTCCGGAACCTGCCCCGTCAGATCCACGACAGTGCTCGGTTCGATTCCACAGGCGCCCGCGTCGAGCACGAGCTCGATCTGCCGTTCCAGCCGACGGCGTATCTCCTCCGGTTCATTCAGCGGCTGCTCGTCGCCCGGCAAAATCAGTGTCGCCGAGAGCAACGGCTCGTCCAGCTCGGCGAGCAGCGCCTGGGCGACGGGATGATCGGGCACGCGCACGCCTATCGTGTGGCGTCGCCGGTGCATCAAACGTCGTGGCACTTCCCGCGAGGCCGGAAGAATGAACGTGTAGCTCCCCGGCGTGAGCTTTTTCAGCAGACGGAAGCGAGCGTTGTCGACGTTGGCGTAGACGCCGATCTGAGAGAGGTCCCGGCACATCAGCGTGAGGTGGCGCTGCTCGTCCATGCCGCGGATGCGCCGCATCCTGATCAGCGCGTCCTTGTCGCCGACGCGGCACCCGAGCGCATAGCAGGAGTCGGTGGGATACGCGATCACGCCACCGTTCCGGACGATCTCGGCGGCACGCGAGATCAGCCGCGGCTGCGGGTCAACCGGGTGGATGGTGAAAAATTGCGCCATGGCGCACGGCAGGCAGCGTTAGCAGGCAACGTTAGTGTCCCGAATCAGAGGTTCGTTGAACAACGCATCCAATGAGAATCCAATCGAGCGGAGATTAGCGCGGCCGGAGGTATTGGGAAAACCGCTCGGTTCGCCGTCAGGCTAGGCGCGCGACGCAGCCAAGACTGGCCGTCTCGGCAAGGAGCGGAACAACGCCTGGCGGCGAACTGAGCGGTTTTTCATCGACGAATCTCTGATTCGGGACACTAAACCCAGTCGTGCCACACCGGCGTCAGGTGGGCCGGCAGCGGCGGCAGGCCGCCGAGCTCGAATGCGCTCTCCAGCGGTCCGTGGAAGTCCGAGCCGCGCGACGCGAGGAACCCGAGGTCCCTGGCCAGCAACCCATATTCCGTGTACTGGGCGCGGGTATGACTGCCCGTAACGACCTCGACGCCTTCGCCGCCGGCCGACTTGAATGCCTCGAGGAAGCGCCGCATCTCGGCCCGATCCAGTTTGTAGCGCCCCGGATGGGCGACGACGGCGCGCCCGCCACTCGCCGTGATCCAGCCGACCGCGTCGCCGAGACTCGCCCACTGGTGCGGCACATAGCCGGGCTTCCCAGCGACGAGAAACCGCTGGAACACCGTCTTGACGTCGCGCACGTGACCGCGCGCAACGAGGAAGCGCGCAAAATGGGTCCTCCCGATGAGGCGTGAATTCTCCGCATACGCATAGGCACCTTCGAGACTTCCCGGGATCCCGGCAGCGGCGAGCCCATCGGCCATGCGCTCGGCGCGCACCGCGCGGCTATTGCGCACCGTTTCGAGACCGTTCGCGAGAACAACGTTCTCCGGGTCGATATGGAGACCCACGATATGGATCGTCACGCCTCCCCAGGACACCGAGATTTCGACGCCGTTGACGAACCGGATGCCGATTTCACGCGCGGTGTCGCGCGCCTTGTCGAGCCCGGAAAGATCGTCGTGGTCGGTGAGCGCAAGCGTCGTGACCCCACGCGCGGCCGCACGCCGCACCAGCTCCGCGGGGCCCAGCAAGCCGTCTGAGGCCGTCGAATGGCAATGCAGGTCGAAGTTTTCTAGCACGCGCGATTCACTCGCGCGGATGGTAGCACGCGGCTGGGTGCCCTCAGTCGCGCAGGAATTCCTCGATGACCCCTGCGAGCGCCTCGGGTTGGTCGTGGTGCAGCATGTGCCCGGCGTTCGCGATCCTGCGATACGTCAGCCGGCTGAAGCAGGCCCGGCGGGCGGCCAATGCAGCTTCGTCGAGCGTCAGGCGCTGCGGCGTCTCCGTCAGCGCTCCTTCGACCCAGAGTACCGGCGCGGTCACGCTGCGCCAGCAGGCTTCGGCCTCCTCCAGGCGATAGAGGACTGGGTTCACAATCTTGTGCCGCGGATCGCTGCGCAGCCGGACGTTCCCGTCCGCGCGTGCTTCGCCCCAGTGGCGCGCGAGGAATCGGGCGCGCTCCGGCGCAAGACGCGGGTTGCTCTCGATCAGCCGGGCGGCGAGATCCTCGAAGCTCGTATATTCCCGGAACCCGTGGTCCCGCGCGAGCTCGCGCAGCCACTTCTCGTAGCGGCGCGGCGCGGATTGCGGGTCGGACGCCGTAAGCCCGAAGCCTTCGAGGTTCACGAGCGCGCGGATCCGCTCCGGGCGCGCGCCGGCATACAGGCATGCGACGTTGCCGCCCATGCTGTGCCCGATCACGATCGCGGGATCGTGCGGCGAAAAGTGCGACAGCAGGACGTCCAGGTCGGCAAGGTAGTCCGGAAACCAGTAGCCGCCGGCGCTCCCCCAGTCCGAGAGACCGAATCCCCGCCAGTCGGGGGCGACGACGTGCCACGCGCCCGCGAGCGCGTCGACCAGGAACTGGAACGACGCGGATACGTCCATCCAGCCATGCAGCATGAACAAGCGCGGATGCGCGGGATCACCCCAGCAGCGGCAGTGAATCTGCAGGCCGCGTGTCGGGACTTGAATCGAGTCGCTGGGCTTCATGACGCGCATGACGAAGGGGGCGATGGTAACAAACGCGCCATGCGCCATTCCCCTGGACGCACTAAGATCACCTCTCTCACACGACAATCGCGACACACAGCAGGAGCCAAGCCGTGCCGGTCTACTCGCTCGGAGAACGCCAGGTCGAATTTCGCGGCCGGAACTGGTATATCGCCCCGGACGCGACAGTCATCGGGTCGGTGGCCATCGAGAACGATGCGAGCATCTGGTTCAAGGTCGTCATACGCGGCGACAGCGATCTCATCACCATCGGTGAGCGGGTCAACATCCAGGACGCGGCTGTGCTGCACACCGATGCCGGAATCCGGCTCACGCTCGGCCGCAATGCGTCGGTCGGCCACCAAGCCATGCTACACGGATGCACCGTCGGCGAGGGGAGCCTCATCGGCATCGGCGCCGTCATCCTGAATCACGCGGTAATCGGCAAGCACACGCTCATCGGTGCGAATACACTCATTGCGGAGGGCAAGCAAATTCCCGACGGGGTGCTGGTCGTCGGGCAGCCCGGCAAGATCGTGCGCGATCTCACGCGCGAGGAAATCGACGGGCTGCTGAAAATTGCCGACGGCTACGTTGCGCGGGCCGCGGAGTATCGGCAGCACCTCAAGCCGAGACAGATGTAACCGGATTCGGGGCTGCGCGGAAAAGCCCCGGATCCCCGCCTCCGCGAAGAATTCCTGGATTCCCGCCTCCGCGGGGATGACCGCACGTTGTGCGGTCACTTCGGGGCCATGCGGATGGCGCCGTCGAGGCGCACGACTTCGCCGTTCAGCATCTGGATCTCGATCATGGACTTTGCCAGCGCCGCGTATTCGTCCGCGCGGCCGAGGCGCGACGGGAACGGCACCTGCTTGCCAAGGGAATCCTGAATCTCCTTCGGCAAACCGTGGAGCATTGGCGTCTCGAAGATCCCCGGCGCAATCGTCAGCACCCGAATTCCGTCGCGCGCGAGGTCGCGGGCAATCGGAAGCGTCATGCCGACGATGCCGCCCTTGGACGCGGAATAGGCGACCTGTCCGATCTGCCCGTCGAACGCGGCGACCGACGCCGTGCAGATGATCACACCGCGCTCGCCGCTTTCCTGCGGCGGCTGCTTCGCCATCGCCGCGGCGGCGAGCCGGATCATGTTGAAGGTGCCGATGAGATTGATGGTAATCGTCTTCGTGAACGAGGCGAGCGAGTGCGGACCATCCTTGCCGATCGTCTTCTCACCGATTGCGATGCCGGCGCAGTTGACCAGGCCGTGCAATCCGCCGAATTCCTTGAGCGCCGCGTCGACT
>JAABRB010000498.1 GCA_011391185.1 Betaproteobacteria bacterium | reverse complement strand
GCGAGCCCTGGATCCGCGCCGTCATCATCACGCCCGACGAGTATCTCGGCGCCATTATCAAACTCTGCCAGGACCGCCGCGGCTCCCAGGTCGAGCTCAATTATGTCGGCATGCGCGCCATGGTGACCTACGACCTGCCGCTGAACGAGGTGGTGTTCGACTTCTACGACCGGCTGAAGTCAGTCTCGCGCGGCTATGCTTCGTTCGACTATCACATCACCGAACGGCGGGCGGGCGAGCTGGTGCGGCTTTCGATCCTGGTCAACGCCGAGCCGGTCGATGCGCTGGCCATGCTCGTGCATCGCTCGCGCGCCGAGCAGCGCGGGCGCGCCATGTGCGAGAAGCTGAAAGAGCTGATCCCGCCGCACATGTTCCAGGTGCCGATCCAGGCCGCGATCGGCGGCAAGATCATCGCGCGCGAGACCGTGCGCGCGCTGCGCAAGGACGTGACGGCGAAATGCTACGGCGGCGACGTGACGAGAAAGCGCAAACTTCTCGACAAGCAGAAGAAGGGCAAGAAGAAGATGCGCGAATACGGCGAGGTGGAAATCCCGCAAGAGGCATTCATCGCGGCCCTCAAAGTGGACAGCTAAACCCTCTCCGCCTACGTATTTTTATATGCTCTCTGCCGCTTATTTGCAAATCATTCGCAATTGCATTAGCATCTGGCCGATTGTGGAAACGAGGAGAGCTTCCATGCAAATGAATTTCAGAATTCTTTCGGCCGCGCTGTGCGCCGCGATTCTGGCCGCGAGCAACGGCGCCCACGCCGCCGGCGATCTCTCGCGCCAGACGCCGATCGAGGTCGTAGTCGAGCTCGGCAAGCCCGGCCAGCATGGCTTCTTCCCGAACAAGCTCCGCTTCGAGACCGGCAAGCTCTATAAATTGGTCCTGAAGAACGTGAGCGACGACCCGCATTATTTCACCTCGCACGCCTTCAGCCAGATGATCTTCACCCGCAAGGTCCAGGTCACGCAGGTGCAGGCCGGCAAGACCGTGACGCTGGTCGAATTCAAGGGCGCCATCCGCGAGGTCGAGGTCTATCCCGGACAATCCGCCGAATGGTGGTTCGTGCCGATAGCCGCCGGCCGCATCACCGATCTGATGTGCGGCATCGTCGGCAAGGACGGCCGCACGCACGCCCATCACGGCATGATCGGCGAGATCGTCATCGATTGATAAACGGGAGATTCCGCTAGGACGTGACGAGCTGGCTCGTCACCACGATTTGCGCGTTGGCCGGCCCCTGCTTCTGAATCAGCTCGAACAGCACCCGCGCGTTGGCCGGATGCAGCCGCACGCAGCCGTGCGACGCGCGGCGGCCGAGATTCTTGATATCCGTGGTGCCGTGCACCGCATAGTGGCCGTGGAAGAATATCGAGTACGGCATCGGCGCGTTGTTGAAGAGCGAGGAGAAATGGCGCACCCGCATGCTCTGCGGCTTGAACGTGCCGGTCGGCGTGCGGTAGCTGCCCCGGCCGGACGAGATCGGCCATTCGTGCACGGTGACGCCATGAAGCTTCACGGTCATCTTTTGCGCGGAGAGATCGATCGTCGCGATCACCTCGGCGCTCGCCGGCATCGCCGCAAGCCATGCGCCCGCGGCGAGTACGCACAACAACGGAAATTTACGCATCGTCCTGTACACCCGCACCGATGGTTCGGTCTTCAATAGTATGGATTGCTGAAAAAAGTTTTCCGCCGTCCACCTCCGAAGTATTAACCTATTGTTAACCATAAGAATCAAGCGCTTAGGCGAGGAAGCGCGGCGACAGCCATTCTCCGCGGCACGCAAGCGCGCTAGACTGAGCCATGCGCATCGCAATCGCCGCGGTACTCGCTCTGGCCGCGATCTCCTCGCCGCTCTTGGCGCAAACTCCCGCGCCGAAAGTAGCGCCCAAAACCGCCGAGCAGGCGGCGCCGAAGGCTGCGCCCAAATCGGCACCCAAGGCGACGGTCGCTGCCAAGCAATTGTTCGGCGCCGCCACTATCCCGGCGCCGCTCGCCGCGCGCGCCATCGGCTTCTATGCCAAGGGCTGTCTCGCCGGCGCGCTGGCGCTGCCGGTCGACGGCAGGACCTGGCAAGTGATGCGGCTCACGCGCAACCGCAACTGGGCGCACCCCAATCTGATCCGCTTCCTCGAGCAGTTTTCCGCGAAAGTTCCACAGATTGCCGGCTGGCACGGCATTCTGGTCGGCGATCTTTCGCAGCCGCGCGGCGGACCGATGCTGACCGGCCACTCCTCGCATCAGGTCGGGCTCGACGCCGACATCTGGCTGACCCCGATGCCCGACCGCAAGCTCACGCGCGCTGAGCGCGAAACCATTTCAGCGACCATGATGGTGCGCACCGACCGGCGCGACATCGATCCCGCCGCCTGGACTCCTTCACACTTGAAAGTCGTCCGCGCCGCCGCCGAAGATCCCGCGGTCGAGCGCATTTTCGTCAATGCCGCAATCAAGAAGGCGCTCTGCCGCGAGGCCGGCACCGGGCGCGCCTGGCTCAACAAGGTCAGGCCCTATTGGGGCCACGACTACCACATGCACGTCCGCATGCGGTGTCCGGACAACAATCCCGATTGCAAGCCCCAGGATCCGGTCTCGGCCGGCGATGGCTGCGGCAAGGATCTCGACGGCTGGTTCACCGACGCGATTCTCTATCCGAAACCGCCGGCGACGCCGCCCAAGCCCAAGCCCGGCCTCACCATGGCCGACCTACCGCCGGCATGCCGGCAGGTGCTGCTCGCGCCCTGAGCGGGCGGCTTACGCTCGCGGGAAGGGCAGGATCGCGGCCTGAACCAGCCCGACGATGAGCCCGATGACGATCGCGCACACGATGATGGCAAGCGTATAGACGATCGATTTCTCCTGCGGCGCTTTCATCAGCGGCGGAATTCCGGTCCACAACAAGTAGAGCCCGTAAAGCCCGAGGATGGCGAGAAAGCCGAGACTCGGGATCAGGAGG
>JAABRB010000497.1 GCA_011391185.1 Betaproteobacteria bacterium | reverse complement strand
GTTCCGTTCGTATGGACGCCGCCGGCTAGCACGTCCGCGGCCATCGGCATGGTCGCGATCGGCGCGTTCGGCTGGATCGGGCACTGGCTGCTGATCGCCGCGCACCGGCAGGCCCCGGCGCCGGTGCTGGCGCCCTTCATCTATTTCCAGATCGTCTGGATGGCGGCGGCGGGCTATTTCGTATTCGGCGACCTGCCGAGCGGCTGGACGCTCGCCGGAGCCGCAGTCGTGATCGCGTGCGGGCTCTACCTCTTGAACCGCGAGCGCAAAATGCGCGCGGTGCAATCGATCAAGGCGCAGACCGGGGAGTGAATGAGGCCGTTCCTCAGACGGGCAGCGTAAGCTTGGCGCGCAAACCCCCTCCTGACCGGTTGGCGAGCACAAGCTGGCCCCCGTGTGCCTGAACCACGGACAGCGCAATAGCTAATCCGAGTCCGATTCCTCCGGTCTCGCGGCTTCTCGAACCTTCCACGCGATAAAAAGGCTGAAATACTCGTGCTAGCTCTTCTTCGGGGATTCCGGGTCCTTCGTCGTCGATCGTGATTTCGATGACCCGCGATGTCGAACGGATCACCGCTTGCGCTCGTTTGCCATATTTCACCGCGTTTTCGAGCAGGTTGGTCAGCGCGCGCTTTAGTGCGCCCGGTTGGCATTCGTAGGTCACAGTCAGTGCCGGCTCCATCGCAACTGGAAGCCCCGCATCGACCATGTCATGAACAGCGCTGGCGAGCAGCGCCGTCAGATCCGTTGGCCGGCGCGGCTCGGCTTGCGCCTCGTCGCGAGCAAACTGCATTGTCGCCGCGATCATCGAATCCATCTCCGCGATCGTCGCGAGCATCTTCTCTCGTTCACCCGTATTCTCCACGTTTTCCGCACGAAGCCGCAGCAGCGTCAGTGGTGTGCGCAGGTCGTGCGAAATCGCAGCCAGCATGCGCGTGCGGTTTTCGATCAGGTTACGCAGGCGCGTCTGCATGGCATTGAAGGCGCGGGAGGCCTGTTGCGTCTCGATCGTACCGCTCTCGGGAACCGGCGGGGCGTTCAAGTCATTGCCGAGGCGCTCGGCTGCCGCCGAGAGCGAGGCAAGCGGAGCCGTCACGCGTTTAACCGCCCATACCGATACGGCAAGAATGATGATCGCCATGATCCCCATGGACAGCAAGAACTGACTGGAAAACGTCAATCCGCTCTCTGGCAAAGCGGTGGCGAACGCGAGCCACTGGCCGTCCGCGAGCGGGATTGCGATCTGAAGGTCGCGAAACATCCCGAAGCCGCCGAAGCCGTGCATCATTGGGCCACGCGGCATGGAGTGCCAGGCTCCGAACATCGTAGCGTCCGGCCAAGAGGCTGACACGCGCGGCTGTCTTGCGGGACCAAGCAACAATTGATCCACGAGGAAGTTCTTGATCGCCTGCGCAACCGGGACATCGTCGGCTCCCGACGCGATTGCCGGTGGCCGGTCCGAGAGCGAGACGCGGAAACTCTGATCGCTGAGCGCGGCAACGAGCCGCTCGCGCGACTCGCGCGGCGTCTCCTGCACGAGCCGGGTCAGATTAGTAATGCGCTGCGCAGCGGCAAGCCCGCCAACCGCGCGTACCGCTTGCTCGCGATCCAAAGAATAGATCCAGGAACCGACTGCAAGCGAAGCGATCAGTCCAGCGAGCAAGACAAGCAGCGTCTGGCCAAACAGGCTCTTCGGTAGATACCGGCTCATTCGTGGTCCACCGCAGGAGTGAACATGTAGCCGCCGCCCCATACCGTCTTGATGATCTTCGGGTCGGCGGGGTCGACCTCCAGCTTCTTGCGCAGTCGGCTGACCTGCGTGTCGATGCTACGATCGATTCCGGCGGCTGTACGACCGCGTGCAAGGTCGAGAAGCTGATCACGGTTCAAGACCCGCTGTGGCCGCTCCACCAGTGCGACGAGTAAATCGTATTCTCCGGTGCTAAGGGGCACCGTCACACCATCCTCGCGGAGAAGTTCTCTCGCACCGGTATCCAGCGCCCAACGATCGAAACAATAGCGTTTGGCGCGACGTTCGGTGCTGGCGCGCGCCACCGGCTCTTGGCTGCGACGAAGCACAGCCTTGATACGCGCAATGAGCTCGCGGCTGCCGAAGGGCTTCGGCAAGTAGTCGTCGGCGCCCATCTCCAGGCCGATAACTCGGTCCACTTCTTCACCTTTGGCGGTCAACATGATGACCGGGATATTCGATTCGGTCCGTAGCGCGCGGCAAAGCGAAAGCCCATCTTCGCCCGGCAGCATGAGATCAAGAAGAACGAGGTCGATCCGGCTGTCGGCCAAAATCTTGCGCATGGCTCTGCCGTCCGTCGCAGTGGCGACGCGGAAGCCTTCCTTAGTCAGCGCGCGCGAGACCAGGTCGCGGATTTCGCGGTGATCATCGACGATCAGGATGTGAGGTGCTCCCTGCATGCGCGGATTATAGACCAAGGCTTCTCCCACCGTTCCTTCGATTGTATTTCCGACTGTTGCCGGAGCCGCCTCTGACACACTTTGTCACAAAAATCGCGGGCTTTGAAAAACTTGGGTGAAATCAACGTCTCCAAATGCGTCGAGCAACGGACTTCCTGTTGCCTAGCAATTGGAGACGGAAATGAAAAAGAAAACTCTGATTATCGGCGCCATCGCGACGACCGCCCTGGTCGTCGGCGGATTGGCCATGGCGCAGTCAATCGGTCCCGGGCCCGGTCACTTTGGCCCGCGGTTCAAGGAAGCCGAAGGCCCTGACGCGATGGGGCCTAGCGCCATGCAGCAGCAAATGGACCATCAAATGGGCCACCGAATGGGCCCCGGCATGGGTCCTGGCATGATGCACATGATGCAGAAGGGTTCAGGAATGATGCACCAGCAGGGCCCGGGTATGGGTCACCGTATGACGCAGCAGGATGGTCCCAGCTTCTCGTTCGGCGATCCGACGCAGATCGAGGGCCTGAAGCGCGAGATCGGC
>JAABRB010000496.1 GCA_011391185.1 Betaproteobacteria bacterium | reverse complement strand
AAGGCGTTCCGCCAGAGGCTTTCGGCGTTATGGACGAGCCGCGCTCGCTGAGCCCGCCAAAGACCCGTGACCGGAGAGCAAAACCTGTTAGGCTTTGACAGGTCCGAGGAGGATTTGGAGCCAAAATGGGAGAAGCGTCATGGCCGTGGCAAGGGTAAGCAAGATCACCGCCTCTTCATCGAAGGGATTTCAGGAAGCCGCACAGGAAGGCATGAATCGCGCGATGAAAACCTTGCGCGGCGTCACCGGCTTCGAAATCCTCTCGCAGAAAGTCAAGGTCGAGCGGGGCAAGATCGCCGAGTACCGCGTGACCATGGAAGTCACGTTCATTCTCGAATAATCCGCTTCACCTCCGCAGTGCCGCGCGGTATTCCTTCTGCCTGACCCGTTGACGCTGCGAGTCCGAGCAATGCCGCATTCCAAGCCCGCCGCCCCGACCGCGAGCATGTCGGTCTTCGACGGCGTCGCGATGCTGGTCGGCATTGTGATCGGCATCGGCATTTTCAAGACCCCTTCCCTGGTCGCGGCCAATGTCGGCAGCGAGGCGGCGTTCATCGGCGTCTGGATGCTCGGCGGAATCATCGCGCTCGTGGGTGCGCTCTGTTACGCGGAACTGGGCAGCGCGCACCCGAACGCGGGCGGCGAATATCATTTTCTCTCGCGCGCATACGGGCAGTCGGTGGGACTGCTGTTCGCCTGGGCGCGCGGAACGGTGATCCAGACCGGCGCGATCGCCGCCGTCGGGTTCGTCTACGGCGACTATGCGTCCAACCTGATTCCACTCGGCCCGTTCGGTCCTTCGATCCATGCCGGCATCGCGGTGCTGGCGCTTACCGCGATCAACCTGATCGGAACGCCGCAGGGCAAACGCACCCAGGTGCTGCTCACGGCGCTCACCGTGACCGCCGTGCTGGTCGTGATTGTCGCGGGATTCAGCGCTCGCGCGCCGGTTGCGGCAGCCGCGGCTCCATCGGCGCCGTCACTGGGCGCGGTGGGATTCGCCATGGTGTTCGTGCTTCTCACTTATGGCGGGTGGAACGAAGCGGCTTACCTCACCGGCGAGCTGAAGGACGTGCGGCGCAATATGGCCAAGACCCTGCTGATCGCGACCGGATCGGTGATGGCGATCTATCTTTTGATGAATCTCGCCTATCTCAACGCGTTCGGACTCGAAGGCCTGCGGCGGACCAACGCGGTGGGAGCGGATCTGATGCGCTTGGTGGCGGGCGACGCGGGCGCCGTTCTGTTGAGCCTGATCGTCTGCGTGTGCGCGCTCAGCACCTTGAACGCCACGATCTTCACCGGCGCGCGGGTCTATTACGCGCTCGGAAGTGACGTTTCCACGATTCGCGTGCTCGGCGTGTGGGACGCTCGCGGCCACAAACCGGGCAATGCGCTGCTGCTGCAGTGCTCCATCGCGCTGGCCCTGATCGTGTTCGGCGCGGCGACGCGCGAGGGGTTCGAGGCGATGGTGGCCTACACCGCGCCGGTGTTCTGGTTCTTCTTGCTCTTGGTCGCGCTCTCGATCTTCGTGTTTCGCCGCCGCGACCCCGAGGCACTGCGCTATCGCATGCCGTTTTATCCGCTACCGCCGATTCTACTCAGCGTGGCCGCGGCCTGGATGGTCTATTCCAGCCTCGCCTATGCGGGCGTAGGCGCGATCGTCGGTGTCGTGGTGCTGCTCGCCGGCACGCCGCTCCTCTTGATCGGCAGGCGGCAGACGTCGGGTTCGGACCGGACCTAGCGAAAAGGCGCGGCGCGGCCGAGTACACTATCGGCTCGCGGCTTTCGCCGGTTTCTTCACGGCCAGCAGCAAGTTGGATTCGTTGGGCCGCCAGCGGTAGCCGATGCCGAAATCCAGCTTGCGCGGCTTCCCCTGCTGATAGAGCTGACGCAGCTTGGACTGATAGTGCTCGGGAAACACGCCGATCGGGCCGACATAGGTGCCGAACAGGTTGAGCTGCCACTCGTCGGGCTTGAACGCGAACAGCGGAATGCCGGAATCATCCTGCACAATCGTCTGGCTGTTCTCGACGAGGAATTGGCGGATGCGCGAGAACGACTGCCGATGGATAAGATAGGATGCGCTCTTCAGGAACGCGTCGCCGGGTGCGAGCTTCTCGCAAAACTTGAGAAAGCCGCTGTTTTTCACGCCCGAGTCGGATAGATCGGTGCGGAAATAATAGAGGGTCTGCGGCGCATCATCGCCGCGTGAAAACACGATCTTCACGCCGTCGACGGCCTGCCGGGCGCGCACCTGATCGACCGGCGTGACATTGCCGTCCTTATCCAAATTCACCAGGCTCACGTCTTTGATCGTATTTCCGGAACGCGCGATGAACACGTACAAGATCGGCAGCGTGCCGCTCAGCTCGCCCTGCTGCAGCTGCTGCCTCATATGCGCGGTAATGAAGAAGCTGAGATTCAAGGCGGTATTCAGCGAGGCGCGAAGGCCCGGCAGCGAGTTGCGCGACCGCTCGGTGATTTCGGGAATGCGGCCCACCGGTTCGAGACCGGCCAGCACATAGGTCGATGCATTCGGAAAGAATGCGTTGGCGTACAGGAAGTCGGGGCCGCTGAACGTATAGAACAACGTACCGCGCCGTTCCTTCAGGTTTTCCGCCGACCAGATACGTATTTTCGAAATCTGTTCGCGGTCGAGTTTTTTCCAGGCCGCGTCGAAGGAACGGGCATGTTGCTGCCAGCCCGCGTCGCGGGTGAATTTCATCAGCGGCGATTCGGCGGAGGGCTGCATGCCGGCGAGATAGCGCGCGGCATCGTCGGCGCGGGAAGCCTCGGCGGACACCGCGGCATGAGACGCAACGAAATAGATCAGGCCGGCGACGAGGGCAGTAGCCTTCGTGGAAAACGGCATTCTCGGAATCCTCCCGTGCAGGTCCCTTTTTCAGGAAAACGCACCAATGAACAAGTCCGAAAATGACTTAGTTTTCGGCTCGATACGAGCCTG
>JAABRB010000495.1 GCA_011391185.1 Betaproteobacteria bacterium | reverse complement strand
ACATGCAGGCGCGGCCCGAGGAGGCGCGCGCCTGGGGGCTCGCCTCGCTCAACCGCGCGCTCGAGGGCGTGCGCGACACGACCGCCGTGCACATCTGCTTCGGCTATGCCGCCATCATCCATGCGCGGCCCTCGGCCTATTCCTTCCTGCCCGAACTCGCGGGCTGCGGCTGCCGCCAGGTCTCGCTCGAGACCGCGCAGCCGGAGCTCGACTGCTCGATACTCAAGTCGCTCGCCGGCAAGCAGATCATCCTCGGCGTCATAAGCCTCGGCTCCACCGAGGTCGAGAGCGCCGAGACGGTCGCCACGCGTGCCCGGCGGGCGCTGCCGTTCGTCCGCGCCGAGGACATCATCCTCGCGCCGGACTGCGGGATGAAATACCTGCCGCGCGAGGTCGCAGTCGGAAAGCTGAAATCGATGGTTGCCGGTGCCGCCATCCTGCGCGCGGAGATGGCGCAGCGCACCGGGCCCGTCAGGGTGCAATCGAACTCATGATGCCGGAGACCCAAATGAATACATCCCAGGGGAACTTTCTTTCCATGCTGGCAGCCTGGCTGCTGGCGGCGGCAGTCGCGATGCCCGCCGTGGCGCAGAACCAGGAGATGGACGAGGTCGTCGTGACTGCCCGCAAGCGCGATGAGTCCTTCCAGGACGTCCCGGTCACGATCAACGTGTTCACCGAGGCGACCATCAGGAGCGCCGGCATCGAGAAGCCGGGCGACTTCATCGCGCTCGTGCCGAACATGACGCTGGTCGAGACCCAGAACGCCGGCAACGCCTTCGTGGTCGTGCGCGGCATCTCGCAGGCGCGCAATAGCGAGCCCAGCGTCGCCGTGCTGGTGGACGGCGTGCTGGAAACCAACCCGGCCGAGTTCAACCAGGAACTCTTCGACATCCAGCAGATCGAGGTCCTGAAAGGCCCGCAGGGTGCGCTGTACGGGCGCAATGCGATCGGCGGCGCGATCATCATCCGCACCAAGGATCCCTCGGATGAGTTCGAGGGGCGGCTCAAGGCCGGCTTCGGCAATGGCAACTCGCTGCGCGCCCAGGCCGGGATCAGCGGGCCGGTGGGCGATTCAGAAAGCCTCTCGTTCCGCGCATCCGTCAACTACTACGAGACGGACGGCTACATCCCGAGCAGTTTCCTCGGCGGCAAGGTGGACCCGGTCGAGGATCTCTCCGGCCGGCTGCGCTTCCTGTGGAAGCCGAACGACACGTTCACCGGCGACTTCCGCCTCGCCATGAGCGACCTGAGGACGCGCGCCCTCTACTTCGTGATCCCGCGCGATGACGAGCTGAACCCGTTCAGTTCGTTCACCACGCCGCCGGACGCGAACGACGTCACCTCCCCGATCCAGATCGACAACGAGGGCATCAACGACCGCGACCTGCTGAACGTCGCGTGGAAGATGGACTTCAACGTCGGCAACGGCACCGTCACCTCGGTGTCGGCCTACAACACGACCGAGGAGCTCCTGACCGGCGATGCCTACGACTTCCGCCCGGCGGCCAACTCGGTGTTCATGGCGCTGCTCGGTTTCGACATGAACCAGAGCCAGTGGCTCGACCTCGAGACCTACAGCCAGGAGATCCGCTACACGTCGCCCACCGAGGGCCGCGTGCGCTGGATCGCGGGCGCCTACTTCGTGCACACCGACCGGTTCATCTCGACCGGCAACATGGTGGACGACGGCACCGGCGTATTCCCCGTCTACGGCGAACCGCGCCTGACGGGCAACAACCCGAGCGCGACCTTCCTCGCCGACTCCCAGGACAACGACGCCTGGGCGGTATTCGCGAACGCCACGTTCGAGATCACGGACCAGTTCGAAATCGACACGGCGGTGCGCTACGACGAGGACAAGCGCCGCAACACGACCGAGACACCGACGGCTTTCCTGCCGCAGCCTCCCCTGCCGGAGCCGCAGGCATTCACGGGCCAGGTGCGCTCGAAGACCTGGAGCGAGACCCAACCGAAGGTCACGTTGCGCTGGCAGCCTACGGACGCAGTCACGGTGTACGGCGGCTGGAGCCGCGGGTTCCGCAGCGGCGGCTTCAACCAGACGGGCGTCGGCGCGGTCGCCGATGCCAACGGCATCGCCGGCGTGAACGACCTGTTCGAGGGCGAGGTTGCCGACACCGCGGAACTCGGCGTCAAGGCGCAGTTCCTCGACGGCCGGGTGAACACGGGACTCAGCGTCTACCAGACCCAGTCGGAAAACAGCTACTTCTTCGTGTTCCTCGCGGCGAACTCGACCCAGAACCTCGGCAACCTCGACGCGGACTACGAGGGCGTCGAGTTCGAGGTGAATGCCCGGGTCACCGACAACCTCGACCTGTTCGCAAGCTATGGCTACACCAACAGCAAGATCACCGACATGGAGGACCCGAGCGTGAAGGGCAACGAGGCGCCGCTGGTCTCGCGCAATACCGCCAATGTCGGCTTCCAGTACCGGCAGCCGATCGGCACGGTCGACCTGACGTTCCGGGCCGACTATCGCCACATCGGCCGCACCTGGTGGGAGCCGTACAACACGACTTCGCGCGACCCGGTCGACCTGGTGGATGCGCGCATCGGCCTTGAGGCCGATCGGTGGTCCGTCACGGCCTGGAGCAAGAACCTCACCGACGAGGACTACAATGCGGAATTCTCGCCGGGCGGATTCCTGTTCCGCGCGACGCCGCGCCGCTACGGCATAGAGCTCGGCTACAAGTTCTGACCGGAGGCACGACATGGCAACCGAGGCAAGACTGCCCGCGCGGCTCCATCACACGGCCTATGTGTCGAAGGACCTCGAGGCGACACGCAAGTTCTACGAGGACGTGATCGGCCTGCCGCTGATGGCGACCTGGTGCGAGAAGGACGTGCTGTTCGGCGCCGAGCGCACCTACTGTCACCTGTTCTTCGGGCTCGGGGACGGCGGCGCGCTCGCCTTCTTCCAGTTCGCGGACCCGAAGGACCAGGAGCA
>JAABRB010000494.1 GCA_011391185.1 Betaproteobacteria bacterium | reverse complement strand
CTCGCGGAACAGCGCGACGCGGTCGGAAAGCTCCGACAACGCGCCCGCTATCGCGAAGATCGCGACGAAAAGTCCGACAGCGGCGAGCAAGGGTCCACCCGCAGTCGAATAGAGCGTGATGGCGGCCAACAAGAAGGCAGCCAACGCCGCGAGCGAAAGCCGCTGCGCCGCGCCTAAGAGATCGCCGCGCTTCCAGGCCAGCATCGGCCCGAACGGCATGATGACGGCGAGCGCCATCAATAGCGGCCCAAGCGTGCGGTCGAAGAACGGGGCGCCGACGGAAATCTTCTCGCCAGTGACGGCTTCCAGCGCGAGCGGATAGAGCGTGCCGATCAGCACGGTGGCGGCGGCGGTCGACAGGAACAGGTTGTTGAACACGAGCGCGCCCTCGCGCGAAACCGGTGCGAAAATTCCGCCTTGTTTCAGCGCGGGTGCCCGCAGCGCAAACAGCACAAGCGAACCGCCGATGAAGAAGACAAGAATTGCGAGGATGAAGACGCCGCGCGTCGGGTCGCTCGCGAACGTATGCACGGACGTGAGCACGCCGGAGCGCACCAGAAACGTACCCAAGAGCGAGAGCGAGAAGGTCAGGATCGCGAGCAGAACGGTCCATACCTTCAGCGCATCGCGCTTCTCCACCACGAGCGCCGAGTGCAACAGCGCCGTGCCCGCGAGCCAGGGCATGAGCGAGGCGTTCTCGACCGGATCCCAAAACCAAAAGCCGCCCCAGCCGAGCTCGTAATAGGCCCAGTAGGAGCCCATGGCGACGCCGAGCGTCAGAAACGTCCAGGCCGCGAGCGCCCAGGGCCTGACCCAGCGCGCCCAGGCGGCATCGATCTTGCCCTCGATCAGGGCGGCGGCGGCGAAGGCGAAGGTGATCGAGAAGCCGACATAGCCGAGATAAAGGAGCGGCGGATGCACCGCGAGCCCGATGTCCTGCAGGATCGGATTGAGATCGCGGCCCTCGGCCGGCGGAATTTCGAGTCGGGCGAAGGGATTTGACGTCGCGAGTATGAAGAGAAGGAAAGCCGCGGCGATGGCGCCTTCGACCGAGAGCACGCGGGCGCGCAGACGCTCGGGCAGGTTTGCACCAAAGGCGGCGACCAGCGCCGAGAAGATCGAGAGCACCAGCGCCCACAGGAGCATGGAGCCCTCGTGGTTGCCCCAGACGCCGGTGATTTTGTAGAGCAGCGGCATCGCGGAATGGGAATGCGCCTGCACCAGTGCGACCGAAAAATCGGACTGCACATAGACGGCGACGAGCCCGGCGAAGGCCAACGCCACGAAGAAAAGCCCGACCAGCGCGGCCGGCCCGGCGACCGCCATCAGCGCCGCGTCGTTCTTCGCCGCGCCCCAAAGCGGAACGATCGTCTGCACCAGCGCCAATGCGAACGCGAGCACGAGGGCGTAATGGGCCAGCTCAGGGATCATCGATGAACCTTATCCCTCCGCCCTGCGGGGAGGGTGGCCGCGAGCGTAAGCGAGCGGACGGGTGGGGGTGGCAGAGTTCGAATTCGGCCACTGCTGCCCCCACCCGGCTCGCCGCCAATGCGGCTCGCCACCCTCCCCACAAGAGGGAGGGAAAGGAAGGAGGCGATGGCAATGCGGCTCACTTCTTATCTTCCTCGAAATGCCGCCACACGCCTTGCTTCTTGAGCGCGTCGGAGACTTCCTTCGGCATGTAGGTCTCGTCGTGCTTGGCGAGCACGAGATCGGCGCGGAAGAATCCGGCCGGATCGAGCGCACCCTCGGCTACCACGCCCTGCTTCTCGCGGAACAGATCGGGCAGGACGCCGCGATAGACGACGGCGAGATCCTTCGCGCCATCGGTGACCACGAAACGGGCCTCCAGCCCTTCGCGCTTCAGGCTGCCTTCCTTGACGAGCCCGCCGATGCGGAGCCGCTTGCCGGGCTCCACCGGCTTGGCCGCAAGCTCGCTCGGGGTCACGAAAAAGACGATGGATTCGCGCAGCGCCGAAAGCGCGAGCGCCGCGGCGACGCCGAGCACCGCGAGCGCCGCGCCGATCATCACCAGACGCCGGCTGCGACGGGTCATGGCGCTTTTTTTCCGAGCTGCTCGATCTGGAATCGCGCATAGAAGGCCCAGGAATCGTCTTTTGGCGCGCTTTCCAACAGACCGCTCCAGATCGCCCTCGCCTCGTCGGGCTTGTTCGCCTGTTGCGCCGCAAGCCCGAGAAAGAAAAGCGCCTTGGGATTTTTCGCGCTCATTGCGATCGCGCGGTCGAAAGCGGCGCGCGCCTCGGGCGTGACGACGCCTTTCGCCACGGCGACCAGCGTTTCTCCGAGCGTAGCCTCGCGTTCCGACGAGGGGCCGAGAATGCGCAGCGCGTTCTGCTGCGCTTTCAGCGCGTCGTCGTTGCGGCCGACATTGAGATAGAAGGGCACGATCACTTCCCAGCCCCGGCCGTCGCCGGGGTTCTGCGCGAGCAGCGCCTCGACCCGCTGTACGAGAATGGCGACGTCCATTCCCTCTTTCGGCCGTGCGGCGAGCGGCGCACCGGGCAGGTCCGGAGAGCCGAGCGAGAAATACATGCCCGCGGCGAGCAGCGGAATTCCCAGAAGCGCAAGCATGGACGCAGCGCGGCGGCGCAGCAGCGCACCGCGCACCGGCACGGGCATCGCGTCGGCATCGGCCGCAGCGAGCAGCCGGCGCGAGACCTCGATCCGCGCGGCTTCCGCCTCAGGCTCGGCGATCAGCCCGCGCCCGCGGTCGCGCTCGATCTCGGCGAGCTGGTCGCGATAGACCGCGAGATCCGCCTCGCGTGCTGATGGGGCGCGCAGGCCCGTGCGCGACAATGGCCAGAGCACGGCGAGGATCGCCGCGCCGGTCATCAAGGCTACAATCGCCGAGAACAGCATAGGCAGGGTCTATTCGAGCAATGCCGCGGCAGTAAAGACCCGCGGTTAGCCGCGCGGACCCAGGACCGGCGGCGGCGGCGCCCATGAGTGTGGC
>JAABRB010000493.1 GCA_011391185.1 Betaproteobacteria bacterium | reverse complement strand
CTCTTGTACGGCGAGTGGGTCGAGGAGAATGTCCTCGAGGCCGTGGCGCACCGCCAGGACGTGTTCACGCTCCCGCGGTTGCTGCGCCCGCTCTTTGGCCGGCATCGGGCCTGGCTCGGGGAGCTTTGCCGCATTGCCGCACGGCTTCTCAGCGAAGCCGACGGCGAGGCGGCGCCGGGTGCGCGGCCCGGGATGATCCTGTTCGTGCAGACCTTCGGGGACCTGGCGAACTTCAATCCGCACGTGCATGTTCTAGCCCCCGACGGGGGATTCGGTGCCAATGGGACGTTTGTCGCGCTGCCGCCGGTGCCCGAAGCGCTGCTAGCCGAAGGCTTTCGGGGCGCGGTGCTTGCGTTTTTGCTGCGGCAGGGTGCAATCTCGCAGGGGCTTTGCGAGCGCCTGCTCGGCTGGCGCCACTGCGGCGGGTTCTCGGTGCAACACCAGGTGCGGGTGGCGGGCGCGGACCGGGAAGGGCGCATGAAGCGCGTGCGACGCCAACATGCGATCGGTCTGGCTGTGCACCCGAAACGACGTGATCGCCAACCTCGCCGTGATCGCAGCCGCGGTCGGCGTGTTCGGTACCGGTTCGCTGTGGCCCGATTTCGCAGTCGCGGCGGTGCTCGCCTTGCTCGGTATCACGTCCGGCCGTGTGGTGATGGCGCACGCGCGCGCCGAGATCGCTACGGCGCGCCAGGCGCGCCCAACGCACTACGCGAACGAAGCGCCACCCGGATAAGGAAGGTCCGATGAATCCTGCTCGCCGGGCCCTCATCGCCCTGCCGGACGCCGCTGCCGCCGGGCTCTATCTGTGGTGCTGGATCGCGCCGCTTGCTTTGCACCAGAACTTGGTGGCGTTGCTGGCGCTTACCCTGCTGATCGAGTTCGTGGTCATTCAGGCGGGCCCCTTTCTCGGCAAGGTCGTCTACGGCGAGGCGATGGGCCTCGACCGGGGCCAGCGGGTAAAGACCGCGGTGGTGCTCGGAGCGGTCTACCTTTTCTTCGCAGGGCTCGCCGCAGCCTCGTTCGCGTCCTGGTATCCGTTCGTCGTCTTCGTCTGGCTGTTCGGCACGAAGGTCTTCGCGGCCGTGCTCGGACGCGATCGTACTGCCACGGGTCACGAGCGCGAAAAGACGATAATGTTACTGTCCATCAGCTACTTCTTTGTGGCGAATTTCGTCGCCATGCTCGTACCAATTCCCAAGCTGGGGATCACGGAAGATGGTGCGGTTTACGGCCTGTACGGACGGGACGAATGGTCGAATCTCCCGTACGAAGCGATTGCGGCGGGCTTCCTCTATTTTTCTGCCCTGGCGCTAACCCGACTGTTCGGCAATCGCCTCACCTTGGGTCTGTCGAAGTCCGATGCACCTGGTGGTTCCTCTGGCACGGGGCCGACCTGACGCGTACCAATCACAAGGCGGCGTTCGCGCGCGATTCGCTACCCGGGCTCGCTCTCCAGCGCATCAATCAGCGGGCAGCCCTTGCCGCGGCTGCCTTGCGCGCACTGACTGACGAGATTGTCGAGCGCCTGGCGGATCGCGGCGAGTTCGTCGAGTTTGCGCTGTACGATCGCGAGCTTCTTCTCGCCGAGCACGCGGGTCTCGGCGCAGTGCTCTCCATCGGAGAGCACGAGCAGCGCGCCCACCTCGTCAAGGGTGAAGCCGAGACCTTGCGCGCGCCGGATGAAGCGCAGCCGGCGTAGCGTCTCGGGCGAATAACGCCGGATTGTGCCGTGCGCGCGCGGCGGCTCGGGCACCAGCCCGATGCGCTGGTAGTAGCGGACTGTCTCGACGTTCACGCCCGCGGCCTTCGCCAGCGCGCCGATCGTCCGCCCCGCGGGGCTCACCGTGTCCGTCATGGTATCTGCTCGCATATCCGTGAAAGGGCCCGTCCGGGGCGCATGCCCGGTGTTGATCCCGTACCGGGCTCCGGGGTTACGGTAGCCGGGTTTCCGAGACTTAGGAAGGGACCTCTCATGGCCCAGGAAAGTTCGGCCGCGGTTGCATCGACGCCGCCGGAGGCGGCGCGCGCCGATCAGCCGGCGCAGAAATCGCCGGGTCTGTCGCTCGCCGCGGGCGGGCTGGCCGGCGTGCTCGCCTCGGTCTGCTGCGTGGGACCGCTCGTGCTCGTGCTTGCCGGAATCGGTGGCGCGTGGTTCAGCACGCTGACCGCCTTCGAGCCCTACCGGCCGGTTTTCCTCGTCGCTGCCGTAGCCGCGCTCGCGTTTGCCTGGCGGCGAATCTACCGGCCCGCGGTCGAGTGCGCGCCTGGCGAAGCCTGTGCGGTCCCCGCCGTGCGCCGCGGCCAGAAGATCGCGTTCTGGCTCGTCGCGCTTTTCGTGCTCGCGGCGGGGGCCTCGCCCTATGCCGCGCCACTCTTCTACTAGCAAGGAGCAATCCATGGCGTCAAAAATGATTTCCTTCGCAGTGGCGAGTGCCGTCGCCGCGTTTTCGACCCTGACGTTCGCCGAGCCGCGCACGGTGACGCTCGAAGTGTCGAACATGAGTTGCTCGGCCTGCGTGTTTACCGTGAAGTACGCGATCCAGCGCGTGCCGGGCGTGCTCGATACGCGGGTCGACTATCGCTCGCAGACCGCGACGGTCCGCTACGAGTCGACGCAGACCGACGCGGACGCGATCGCCGCGGCGACCGGCAATGCCGGGTATCCCTCCCGAGCGGTGACGGTGGCGCAATGACCGGCGCCGTCGAGCTCGCGATCAGCGGGATGACCTGCGAGCACTGCGCCCGCACGGTCGAGAAGGCGCTCGCCAGCGTGCCCGGCGTCGAGCGCGCGAACGTGTCCTACGCGGACGCCACGGCGCGGGTCGAGTCGTCGGGACCGGTCCGGCCCGCGGCGCTCTTCGACGCGGTCGGCGCGAAAGGCTACGGCGCACGGCTTCGCGACGCGGGGCAGCGCACGCCGCGCGCCGGCGGCGGGTCCGGTCTGCACGTCGCGGTGATCGGCGGTGGCAGCG
>JAABRB010000492.1 GCA_011391185.1 Betaproteobacteria bacterium | reverse complement strand
GCTTCGAGGTAATCGTGCAGGATGTGGCCGGGCGGGAACGCCAGGCCGCCCTTGCCGGCCGGCGTCGGGCGCGGGTTGGCGCGATCGAAACCCTTCATGTGCCGCGGAGGATAGGAGGTCCAACTCTGCCCGCCGACGTCAGAGTCGAAATGAGCATCGCCGTCGGTGACGATGTCGAGCCCGGCCAGCTCCTGCTGCTTGAGATAGATCATTACCGCGTCGGTGTATTGATCGCGGAATTGGTTGGTCACCATCGCGTCGAGGAACGTACGCGCGCCGAGATTCTCGGTGTACCAAGCCGGCCGCGGCAACGAGCCGGTGATGGTGGTCGGAAGTTTGAGGTCCTTGGTCGCGCGAAGCATGATTAGTGATCTCCCTTTGATGCGCCTCTCGGTCACCCGAGCTTTCTGAGCGTCGCCCTGCCGTCTGGTTTTCGCCCCGTGCGGAGGGAAGCACATCCCGCCTGGTGGAAGAAATAGTCTGCTGCCAACCGGGCTCGCCGGGTAAATTATTGGTATTAGGGCACAAGGTCCTTGATCTAACGCATGGCGCGGGCCGATGACCGGAGGCTAGAAAGCAAACGGATTTTACGCAAGGCGGCTTGTTCTCTGGTCGAGATCAAGGGGGGGGCGGCCCTGCCTAAAAGCGTTGAGCGCAAGAGGGGACGATGCCCACAAACGACCTGACGGACCAAGAAAGGCAGCTAGTCGAATGGCTGGCCGACATGAACGAGGATGACGCGTTCGCCCTCGCCAAGCGTATGTTGCTCGAGGAAAGCGCGAACCCGATACGCGTCCTCGATCTATGCCGCGCTGCCATGGATATCGTCGGCAAGCGATTCGAGAAAGGCGAGTATTTCCTGCCCGAACTCGTGCTCGCCGGCGAGATGCTCGATAACATCGGCGCTATCGCTAAGCCGCTGATCAAGCAGGCTCCCGGCGGCGAGCCGAAGAAGCTCGCCAAGGTGCTCATCGGCACGGTGCACGGCGATCTGCACGACATCGGCAAGAACATCGTCACCTTCATGCTCGACATTAATGGGTTCGACGTAAAGGACATCGGCGTCGACGTTCCGGTCGAGACCTTCCTCGACGAGATCAACGCCTTCCAGCCCGACGTCGTGGGCCTTTCCGGCTTTTTGACCTTGGCCTTTGATTCCATGAAAGAGACAATCGAGGCGATCCAAGGGGCGGGCATGCGCGACAAGATCAAGATCATGATCGGCGGCGGCCAGATCGACGAGATTGTGCGCTCGTACACCGGCGCCGACGCCTTCGGCACCAATGCGATCGATGCCGTCACCTTGTGCAAGAGCTGGTCCGGAGTCACTGCATGACCGCGCCGCAGACCTACGTCCAGACGCCGGAGGCGAAGGCCGCGTATGACGCGCGCTGGCAGCGCATCATGGATTGCGTCAACCTGAAGCAGCCCGACCGGATGCCGACCGCATTTTTGGCGACCTTCTGGCTGGCCAGATATGGCGGCATCAGTAACCGCCAGCTCATGTACGACTACGAGAAGACCAAGGAAATCGGCGAACGCGCTATTCTCGAATTCGAGCCAGACGCGCCCAGTCCGACCGTCCTTGCCGTCGCCACAGGTCGGGCGCTGGAAGCGATCGGCTTTAAACAGTTGCAATGGCCAGGGCACGGCGTGCGCGACGATCAGCCGTACCAATACCTCGATCGCGAATACATGAAGGCGGAGGAATACGACGAATTCCTCTTCGACCCGACTGGATTCTATCTGCGGAAATACCTGCCGCGCGTGGCGGAGGCCTTCGAGGGGCTCGAAGAGTTGCACTATCTGCCGGGACTACACTATTTCCGTCTCGTGGCGGGCATCCGGTCATTCGCCAAGCCTCGCGTACGCCAAGCGTTCGAGAAGATCATCAAAGCCGCCGAGGAGGTGGAACGAATGGCAACCCATCACGCCGACTTCACTCAGCGGATGGTGGCGCACGGTTTCCCGATGTCCTACATAACCACCGCAGTCTCGCCTTACGACATGTTGGCCGACTATTTCCGCGGCGCGACGGGGATGATGAAGGATCTCTACCGCAACAAGGACAAGCTGTTGCAGTTGTTGGACAAGGCTGCGGTGTTTCTGGTGCGGCAAACGCTGTGGTCGGCAAAATCTGCCGGGCATCCCATAGTCTTCATACCGATCCATTGGGCTCCCGACGCATTCATGTCCGGAAAGCAGTTCGAAACCTTCTGGTGGCCGTCGTTCCGCAAGATGCTGATCGGCCTCATCGAGGGCGGCATTATCCCCATGCCGCTTTGGGAGGCGGACTGCACCAAGCGCCTGGAGATTATCCGCGACATTCCGCCGGGCAAATGCATTTACTGGTTCGAGCGCACCGATATGGTCCGCGCCTTCGAAGTGCTGGGAGACGTGGTCGCCTTACGCGGCAATATTTCGCCCTCCCTACTCACCACCGGGAAGCCGGATGAGGTGGACGCCGCGGTTCGTCACCTGGCCGAAAACGTTTTCCATAAGGGTGGAAAGCTGATCCTCGACGGTGCCTTTGGCAT
The DNA here is from genome assembly GCA_011391185.1 of Betaproteobacteria bacterium. The sequence continues at coordinate 441 of JAABRB010000492.1, read as the reverse complement.
ACCGGACGAGACGCCGATCGAAAACGTGCGTGCGATGTTCACGGCCGCGCGCAAATATGCGAGCTGACGGGGTCCGGGCATGCCGAGCATCCGTGGGGTGAGCCTCCTGCGCGAGGTCACGATGGCCCCGGTTCAACATGGGGCGTCGAGCGCACGGCGACGCTTCCATCAGGAAGCGCTCGCGTTGATCGAGCGCGAGAACCTGATCCAATCCGCCTTTAGCTACCGCACCGTTGATCTCGATGAGCCGGCAACAGAATTCTTGAGAGTCGGCGGGGAGGTGCTTTATGCGCCGCGGCTTCTGCCCGAAACGGGCGGGTTGACGGCGCTGGTCTTCGGCGTAGTCACGCTCGGGCCGCTTCTGGAGCAGCGGATTACATCATTGTTTGCCGAACGCTGCGCATCGCTCGCTCTCGCGCTCGACGAAGTCGGCAACCAACT
>JAABRB010000491.1 GCA_011391185.1 Betaproteobacteria bacterium | reverse complement strand
CCAACGGTTATTTTCCATTCGGCGCGGTGCTGATCGGCGAGCAGCTCGTCGCCGCGTTCGAGTCGGACAAGAGCGGCCGCGCCTCCATCGGGCACGGCTACACCAACTCGGGGCATCCCGTCGGCGCCGCCGCGGCGCTCGCCACGCTCGCCGAGACGAAGCGCCTCGACGTGCGCAGCAACGCCGCGGCGCGCGGCGAGGAGCTCATGGCGGGGCTGGAGCAGCTCAAGTCCAGGCACGCGCTCGTCGGCGACGTGCGCGGCAAGGGCCTGATGGCCGCGCTCGAGCTCGTATCGGAACGGGAACGCAAGACGCCGGCGTCCAAGGACGCCGTGCAAAAGGTCTTCGAATCCGCCTATGCGCGCGGGGTCATGGTGCGCACATCAGGCAACACGGTGATCCTGTCCCCGTCGCTTGTCATCACCTCAGGGCACGTAACGCGGATCATCGAGGCGCTGGACGCGGCTCTGGCGGCGGCGTAACCGATCGCGACTCGTGCCGCGCCAGGAGCAGCGTCGCGGCGAGGATCACCGCCCCGCCCGCCACCGTCGCGCCCGCGGGCGCGGTGCCGAACACGGCCCAGCCGAGGATCGTCGCCCACACCAGCTCGAGGAACTTTACCGATTGCACCGCCGAGATGTCGGCCACGCGGAAGGCGCGCACCATGCAGTAGTGCCCGCCCGCGCCGAGGAAGCCGCACACCACCAGCAGGCCCCATTGCGCGGGCGTGGACCGGGTCCAATAGGAGAGCGCGAAGGCGGCGAGCAGCACCGAGACCCACAGGTGCTGCCAGAGCACCACCACCTCCGAGCGGTCGTGGCGCGTGAGCGCCTTGGCGACGAGGAAGGAAACCGCGAACACCGGGGCGGAAGCGAGCATCAGCAGCATGCCGGGCGAGATGCCGGCGAAGCCGCCGCCGCCCCAGGGCATGAGCACCAGCAGCACGCCGGTGCCCGAAGAGCTGCTTCGGGAGCGGTTTGGGCAGGCGGTGCTCGATTTCCTCGTGAAGCTCGTCGGCTACATGCTTCGGGCGCCGATGTCGCTGGAGAAGATGACCGACGAGGCCCGGCGCGGCACGGTCATCGACCGCTCGAAGATGCACGCCGGCCTCAAGCGCAACTTCCAGGTCATGCCGGGCGCCCAGTGGCGGGAGCTACGAAGCCGTTCCGCTCGAGTGTCCGCGCGGCAAGGGGCCGATGCGGGTCATCGCCCCGATCGAGGATGCGCACCTCGTGCGGCGCATGCTCGAGCACCTCGGGCTCTGGGCGCCCGAGCCCTCCGAGCGAAGTCCGCCCATCGGCCACGAAGCTTGGCCGACCTACCTCAGCCTGCCGCTCACCTATCATCCGGTCCCCGACATCGCCTGAGCGCACCGGCGCGAAGGCGCTTGACCGGGTGTGCGCGGCGAGCAGGATTCGCGCGATCAACGGCATCATCGAAGGCGTGGGCGTGGCACTGTACAACGCGTTCATGGGGCCTCCGGGAGTGACCGCGGGCGCGCAGACAACGATCGGCGGCAAGTGTACGCTTTCGAATCAGGAGGGGGTCAAACCATGAGCACCGGATTGCTGGCAGGGGACACTGCGCTGGTCACCGGCGCGGCGTCGGGTATCGGACGCGGCATCGCGCAAGGCCTGGCGCGGGAAGGGGCGCGCGTCGTGCTGGCGGACATCGACGCCGGGCGCGGCGAGCCGATCGCCGCTGCGCTGAAGCAGGAAGGCCTCGACGCGCGGTTCATCGCGTCGGATCTCTCGACCCCCGATGGACCCGCGGCGCTGTTGCAGCGCACGCTCGATGCGCTCGGCTCGATCTCGATCCTGGTGCACAGCGCGAGCCCCCGCCGCCTCGAGGCAGACACCCTGCTGGAGGTCAGCGACGCAACGTGGCACGGGATGATCACGGTGAACCTTCACGCCGGATTCGCGCTCGCCCGGGGCGCCGCGAAGGAGATGATTGCGCGCGGTACGAAAGGCCGCATGCTGTTTCTCACGTCCCTGCACGCCGAATCGCCGCGTAACCTGCCGCACTACAGCGCGTCGAAGGCGGGCCAGACGATGCTCATGAAGGAGCTCGCGCGCGCGCTCGGCCCGCACGGCATCCGCGTGAACGCCATTGCGCCCGGCGCGATTCCGGGCGGCGGCTTCGATGCGAACGCCACCGGCGTCGAGCGCCTCACCCGGTGCACCAGCCTCGGGCGCCTCGGCACCCCGGAGGACATCGCCGGCATGGCCGTGGCGCTGCTGGCGGACCGCTTCTCGGCCTACGTTACGGGAACGACGGTCGTCGTCGACGGCGGTCTCGCACTGCACAACTGGATCGAACCGCCGACGATGTAGCGCGCAGTCACCGATCGCACTAAGATGCTTTTGATCGCATCGCGTTTCACCCCCCAAGACAGGAGACCCGCATCATGGATCGGATCGTGCGTCGCATCGTCGTGGCCGGAATCGCAGTCTTCGGCCTGATGTCTCTTGCCGTCGCCGGACAGGAAGTCACGTACACGGCCAACGGCACCACCCTCAAGGGCTACATCGCCCACCCGACCGCGGGCGGCGGCAAGCGGCCCGGCGTGCTCGTCGTGCACGAGTGGTGGGGCAACAACGACTACACGCGCAAGCGCGCGGACATGCTGGCGCAGCTCGGCTACGTCGCGATCGCGGTCGACATGTACGGCGACGGCAAGCTTGCAAATCATCCCAAGGACGCGGGCGCCTTCTCCGGAGAGGTGGGGAAAAACATGGACGTCGCCGAGAAGCGCTTTGTCGCCGCGATGTCGCTGCTGAAGAGCCAGCCCGATGTCGACGGCAACCGCATCGCCGCGATCGGCTACTGCTTCGGCGGCGGGATGGTGCTGGAGATGGCGCGCCGTGGCGTGGACCTCGACGGCGTGGTCAGCTTTCACGGCAGCCTCCCGACGCAGACGCCGGCCAAGGCCGGCGGTGTCAAGGCGAAGGTGCTGGTCCTGAACGGCGAGGCCG
>JAABRB010000490.1 GCA_011391185.1 Betaproteobacteria bacterium | reverse complement strand
GACGTCAGCCGCTTTCAGTTCAACACGGTCGCCTCGGGCGCGATGAAGATCCTGAACGCGCTCGCCGCGCGCACTTCGGCACGGGACGATTCCATTGCGCTCGCGGCCTGGCAGTGGGTGCTCGCCGAGGGATTCGGCATCCTGCTGCGCGTGCTGGCACCGATCACGCCGCACGTCGCGCACGCGCTCTGGCGCGACATGGGCTACGGCGAGGACATCCTGCATGCGCCCTGGCCGGAACCCGATCCGCGGGCGCTGGAGCAGGACGAGATCACGCTCGTCGTCCAGGTGAACGGCAAGCTGCGTGGCGAGATTCGCGTGCCGAAGGCCGCCGACAAGGCTGCGATCGAGCAGCTCGCGCTCGGCCATGAGGCGGTGCGCCGTCACACCGACGGGCAGAAGGTGAAGAAAGTCGTCGTCGTGCCGGGGCGGCTCGTGAATGTCGTGGTTTGAATGCGGGAGGCTCGAAGATGAAGCGTGCCAGTACCATCCGCCACGCCCGGGTTCACGTTACACGCGTCGCGTTGCCGCTGCTCGTCGCGGCGCTGCTCGCCGGCTGCGGCTTCCAACTCCGCGGAACTGCCACCCTGCCATTCGATACGATCAGCGTTCCCGCGGAAACGCCGCTCGCGATCGACCTCCAGCGGAACATCGCCTCGGGAACCAATGCCAAAGTGGTCCCCCAGAGCGAGAATCCGCAGGCCATCCTGACGCTGCAGAGCGAGGGGCGTGAGCGGCTGATCCTGTCGCTCAACTCGCAGGGCCAGGTGACCGAGTACGAGCTCCGGTACCGCGTCGCGTTCCGTGTGTCGTCGCCCACAGGCACCGAGTTCATCCCCTCCAGCCAGATCGTCCTGCGGCGCCCCATCACGTTCAACGACCAGGTGCTGGCCAAGGAGGCGGAAGCGGAGCTCATCTACCGCGAAATGCAGCAGGATATGGTGCAGCTCATCATGCGGCGGCTCGCCGTCGCGAAACCGCAAGCCGAGTAGGCCGCGGATGCAGCTTCGCGGCGAGCAGCTCGACGCCGATCTGGCGCGCGGACTCCGCCCGCTTTACGTCATCCACGGCGACGAGCCGCTGCTTGCGCTCGAGGCCGCGGACGCGGTGCGCGCGACCGTGCGCGCAGGCGGACACACCGAGCGCGACGTGTTGCTCGTCGAGCGCAGCTTTGACTGGTCGCAGCTGGCAATGAGCGCTGCCGGCATGTCGCTGTTCGGCGAAAAGAAACTGATCGAGCTGCGGATCCCGACGGGCAAGCCGGGGATCGACGGTGCGGCAGCCATCCAGGCACTGTGCCGGAGCCTGCCGCCCGACACGACGACGATGGTCACGCTGCCGCGCCTCGATCGGCAGGGGCAGGGGTCGGCCTGGTTCGGTGCGTTGAGCGCGGCCGGGGCGATCGTGAACGTGTATCCGGTCGAGCGCACAAAGCTGCCGCAATGGGTCGTCGCGCGGCTTGCCCGCCAGAAACAGCGCGCCGGCACCGAAGCGACCGAGTTTCTCGTCGAGTGTGTCGAGGGAAACCTCCTTGCCGCCCACCAGGAAATCCGCAAGCTCGGTCTCCTCTACCCGGAAGGCGAGCTCACGCTCGACCAGGTGCGTGATGCGGTGCTGGACGTGGCCCGCTTCAACGTCTACCAGCTGACCGAGGCCATGCTCGGCGGCGACGCCCTGCGCCTGGCACGCGTGCTCGACGGGTTGGCCGGGGAAGGCGAGCCGCCCCTGCGGGTACTCTGGGTCATGAGCGAGGACGTGCGCGCGGCATACAAGGTGCGGGCCGGCCGGGCCGCGGGCCGCCGCGATCAGGAAATCTTCCGTGAGGCGCGTATCTGGGGCGACGCGCGCCAGCGGGTCGTTTCGCAGGCGGCGACGCGCATGCGCGGGAAGGATCTCTCGGGCGCGCTCGCGCACGCGGCCCACATCGACCGCGTGGCGAAGGGCGTTGCGGACGGCAATACCTGGGACGAGCTGTTGCAGCTCGGCATGCGTTTTGCCCGCTGCGACGTAAAACCCGGGAAATCCGGGGTTCCACCGGTGGAGTAACATATCCGTTCCATGCATCGCGACATCGTGGACATCGCCGGATACATGCGGGACGTCGGTCGACGGGCCCGCGCGGCGTCGCACGCACTCGCGCGGGCGGACACGGACTCCAAGAACCGCGCACTCCGCGCGATCGCGGCCGCGATCCGGCGCGACAGCGCGCCCATCCTTGCTGCCAATGCCGAAGACGTTGCGGACGCCAGAAAATCCGGCCTCGACCCGGCCTTGATCGACCGCCTCACCCTGACCGCCAATTCGGTCGAGGCCATGGCACAGGGCGTGGAGGAAGTGGCAGGGCTGCCCGACCCGGTGGGAGAGGTGAGCGAGATGCGCGAACAGCCCACCGGCATCAAGGTCGGCCGGATGCGCGTGCCGCTCGGGGTGATTGGCATCGTCTACGAATCGCGACCGAACGTGACCGCGGATGCGGCCGCGCTCTGCCTCAAATCGGGCAACGCCGCGATCCTGCGCGGCGGAAGCGAAGCGATCCGCGCCAACCAGGCGATCGCCGCGTGCGTGCGCGCCGGGCTGCGCGCGGCGGGGCTGCCCGAGGACGGCATTCAGGTTATCGAGACGACCGATCGCGCGGCGGTCGGCGAGCTCCTGCGGATGAACGAGTACGTGGACATCATCGTGCCGCGCGGCGGGAAGGGCCTCGTCGAGCGCGTGACGGCGGAGTCGCGCATTCCGATGATCAAGCATCTCGACGGCGTGTGTCACGTCTACATCGATGCCGAGGCCGATCCGGACATGGCGGTGCGCGTGGCGGACAACGCGAAGACGCAGCGCTACGGGACCTGCAACACGATGGAGACGCTGCTCGTCGCCGAGTCGATCGCCGCGCAGGTGCTCCCGAGGCTCTGCAAGATCTACCGCGAGAAGGGTGTCGAATTGCGCGGCGACGAGCGCGCGCGGGCGATCTTCGCCGACATGAACCCCGCG
>JAABRB010000489.1 GCA_011391185.1 Betaproteobacteria bacterium | reverse complement strand
TTGCGCTCGAACAGATATTCGCCGGCCTTGATTTCGACGCGCAGCAGCGTGGCTGCGCCGACGAACAGGGCCGACTGATCGATCACGCCCTCACGGCGAAGGATTTCGGCGGTATCGCGGATGCCGCCACGGGGGATCACAACCGTGCGCTCGCGGTCGAGCGGGCCCGGAGCCTCGTAGCGCTGCTTGCCGAAATAAAAGCCGGCGCCGCCGGCGAGGATCAAGAGCACGATCGCGGTCAGCACGGCGTTTCCAATCACCACGATCGGATGGCGCGCGCGGCGCGAATATGGCGGCGGCGGAAGCACCTCTGCCATCAATGCCTGGCGCGGGCTCTTGGGATGGATGATCGGCCGCGCCTCGCTCTCGGGCTCGGCATCCATCTCATCGTCTCGGCGCTCCCTACGCTCGTCCACCATGGGCCTTCCGTTCCTCGCCGGATTGCTACGAACAACATTAACGTCCGTCTCGCAGTCCGCCCGTGGCAGACCCTATGCGACGCAACGCCGAACGATACTCGAGTACAGGGGTCGATCCGCAGAGTTTCGCGTTTCGATGACACGTCCGCAAGCCCGAAGCGAGCAGGCCGAACCTAGCGCGAATTATGGCGAAACCGGGAAAGTGCTTCATAGCAGTCGATTTCAGGCATCGGCCCGGCGGAACACGAGCGTGGCGTTGGTACCGCCGAATCCGAACGAGTTCGACACCACGGTGTTGATCTCACGCTTGCGCGCGGCGAGCGGCACGAGATCGATCGGCGTTTGGACCGAAGGGTTATCGAGATTGATCGTCGGGGGTGCGACCTGGTCGCGGATCGCCAGCACCGAGAAGATGGCCTCCACTGCCCCAGCAGCGCCCAGCAGATGTCCAATCGCGGACTTGGTGGAGGACATGGAGATTCGGCCGGCAGCATTGCCCAAGAGCCGCTGCACAGCGTTCAGCTCGATCTCGTCGCCGAGTGGAGTCGAGGTGCCGTGAGCATTGATGTAATCGACCTCGGCCGGCGTGATGCCGGCGCGCTTGAGCGCCGCCTGCATGCAGCGAAAGGCGCCATCGCCGTCTTCGGCGGGCGCGGTGATGTGGTAGGCGTCGCCTGAAAGGCCATAGCCGATCAACTCGGCATAGATTTTCGCGCCGCGCGCCTTGGCGTGCTCCAGCTCTTCGAGCACCACCGCGCCTGCGCCCTCGCTGATGACGAAGCCGTCGCGGTCCTTGTCATAGGGCCGGGACGCCCTCTCCGGCGTGTCGTTGAACGAAGTCGAGAGCGCGCGGCAAGCGCAAAACCCGGCGATCGACAGGCGGTCGATCGGCGATTCGACGCCGCCCGCCACCATCACATCGGCATCGCCGAGCGCGATCAAGCGGCCCGCATCGCCGATCGCGTGCGAGCCCGTCGAGCACGCGGTGACGACGGAATGGTTCGGGCCCTTGAGGCCGTGCTTGATCGAGACGTAGCCAGGCGCGAGATTGATGATGCGCCCTGGAATGAAAAACGGCGAAATGCGGCGCGGACCTTTTTCTTTCAGTGTGATCGCGGCGTCGGCGATCCCGCCGATGCCGCCGATGCCGGAACCGATGAGCGTTCCGGTGGCGATCTGGTCCTCGTAAGTGGCCGGATGCCAGCTGGCATCGTCGAGCGCCTGGGTGGCGGCGGCCATGCCATAGACGATGAACGGATCGACCTTGCGCTGCTCCTTCGGTTCCATCCATTGATCGGGGTTGAAGGTGCCGTCGCTGCCATCGCCGCGCGGCACGACTCCGGCGATCTTGCTGGGCAGGTCGGAGACGTCGAAATGCGCGATGCGCGAGATGCCGCTCTTGCCAGCCAGGAGCCGGCTCCACGAGACCTCGACGCCACAGCCAAGCGGCGACACCATTCCAAGGCCAGTGACGACGACACGCCGCATGCGGAATTCCCCGGCGCCGAAGACATCAGCCCCGGCGCTGATCAGTCCCGCCCTCCGTCCCGACCCATGTCAGGTAGCAGGAGAGCTCTTTTCGAGAAACTTGATGGCATCACCGACGGTCAGGATCGTTTCCGCCGCATCGTCGGGAATTTCGCAGCTGAACTCCTCCTCGAAGGCCATCACGAGCTCGACCGTGTCCAAGCTGTCGGCGCCCAGATCGTCGATGAAGCTTGCGCTCTCGGTCACCTTCTCGGGATCGACTCCAAGGTGCTCGACGACGATGTTTTTCACCCGCTCGGAAATATTGCTCATCGACCTACCCTTGTCAGCCTCGGGAGTTTTGTGCCGTTGTGCGGCGAGGCGCAACGGATGAACCACTTTCACGTTCGTTACAATACCTAAAAGCTTATGGCCAGCAAGAGGCAGCGCCCCCGTAACCCCTTGGTCCGCTTCATGTCATGGACATCCCGCCATTGACGTGCAGGGTTTCGCCGGTCACGTAAGCGGCCTCGTTGGACGCGAGGAATACGATGGCGGCTGCAACCTCGTCCGGCGTCCCCAGCCGTGCAGCCGGCACCGCAGACAAGATCGCCTCGCGCTGCTTGTCGTTGAGCTTGTCGGTCATCGCGGTTGCAATCATGCCAGGGGCGACGCAATTGGCGGTAACGCCGCGCTTGGCATATTCGCGAGCAATCGACTTCATCAGCCCGATCATTCCCGCCTTGGCGGCGGCGTAGTTGGCTTGGCCCGGGTTGCCGGTGACGGCGACCACCGAGGCGATGCCGATCACCCGCCCAAAACGGCGGCGCATCATGCCTGCGACGGCCTTGCGTGCGAGGCGGAACGTCGCAGTGAGATTCACCGCAATCACGTCATCCCATTCCTGATCGCGCATCTGTACGAGCAGATTGTCCCGCGTGATACCGGCGTTGCAGACCAGGATGTCGAGCTGCTTCATCGCCGCTTCCGCAGCGGGGACGAGCTTCTCCACTTCCTCGGGCTTGGAGAGATCGCAGGGGAGCACATGCACGCGGGTGCCGAGCGCAAGCGCGAGCGCTTCGAGCGCGTCCTTACGCGTTCCGGAG
>JAABRB010000051.1 GCA_011391185.1 Betaproteobacteria bacterium | reverse complement strand
CAGTCTCCCCTCCTCTCCGAGGAGGGGTGGCGCCGCAGGCGACGGGGTGGTGAGCGGCGTTGATCGATGCCCCAACCACCCCGCCCGCTCTCGCGGGCACCCCTCCTTGAAAAGGAGGGGATGTTCTTTCAGTCTCCCCTCCTCTCCGAGGAGGGGTGGCGCCGAAGGCGACGGGGTGGTGAGCAACGCTGATCGAAGCGGCAACCACCCCGCCCGCTGCGCGGGCACCCCTCCTTGTGAAAAGGAGGGGAACAATCGCGGCGCGGGCGTTATCGGCTTGCCGAAGGCGCGATCTGTCCCGCAGGTGCCGCCTCCGCGACGTAGATCTCGACGCGGCGATTCATTTCACGGCCCTGCGCGGTGTTGTTGTCGGCGACCGGCTCGCGCGAGCCGCGCCCGTCGATCGCGACGCGGCTTCCCGCGACGCGTCGCCCGGTCAGATAGTCGCGTGTGCTCGCTGCGCGATTGACCGAGAGGGGATTGTTGATCGCGTCATTGCCGGTGCTGTCCGTGTGCCCGATGATGCGCACCGTCGAACCCGGATAGGTCGTGAGCCCCTGCGCGAACCGGTCGAGCACCGGACGCAGCTGCGGTTTGATGTCCGCCCGGTTCACATCGAACGAGATGTCGCTCGGGATTTCCAGCTTGAGCTGGTTGTCCGGCGTCCTGGACACCTCGACGCCGGTGCCCTGGGTCGCCTCGTCCATCGCGCGCTTCTGGTCCTGCATGTTCTTGGACCAGATGTAGCCGCCCGCCGCGCCGACCGCCGCGCCGATCCCCGCGCCCACGGCGGCTCCGCGTCCGCCACGCGTGATTCCTCCGATCACGGCGCCGGTTGCCGCGCCGATTCCCGCGCCGGTCGCGGTGCCCTTCTGCGTCTGATCCATTCCGGCGCAACCCGCAAGCGCCAGGGCGCCGATCGCGGACGCGACGGCGATGCGTGACTTGATGAGCGTGGTCATGAGCTGGGTTCCCTTTCAAAATTGCAGTGATTCGATTCTAGCGTTGCGTCGAGTCGAAACACGGTTGTGTTGCACTTTGTTACGACCGAAACATCTGGAGCGGCGTTTCCGTCGTCGGAAGACGACGCCCGCGGTGCCCGGGAACCGCGGGCGGCGTGGATTTCATCACGCAATTGCTAAGATCCGGGTCCGTGCAAAGGGGAACCGGGAACCGATGATTGAACCGGATGAGTCCGCCGCTGGGAAAAGCGCAGCGGCGAGTGAATTGCAGCGCGCCCTGCGCGACGGGCGTTTCGTCGTCACGGCCGAGGTCTCGCCCCCGCTATCGGCCGATCCGACGGCCTTTGTGGCGCAGGCGCTTCCACTGCGCGGTCTCGCGACGGCGGTGAATGTCACCGACGGCGCCTCCGCGAAGACGCACCTGTCGAGTCTCGTGGCGGCGCACTTCCTCTTGCAGAGCGGCATCGAGCCGGTCCTGCAGATGACCTGCCGTGACCGGAACCGGCTGGCATTGCAGGCGGATCTGCTGGGCGCAGTCGCCCTGGGCATCCGCAACGTACTCGTGCTGCGTGGCGACGCGCCTTCGGCCGGGGATCAGCCCGAGGCGCGGGCGGTATTCGACCTCGGCACCACCGATGTGCTCGCTCTGGCGCATCGCATGCGCACCGAGCGGCGCCTGCCGTCCGGCGCGGAAATCGCGAGCCCGGTGCCGCTCGTGCTCGGCGCTGCGGATACGCCCGTCGATCCGCCGCCGGATTGGCAGCCGTCGGGGCTCGTCGCGAAAGCGGCTGCCGGCGCGGATTTCGTGCAGACGCAGTTCTGCATGGACCTGGGAGTCGTGCGCCGCTATGCCGCGCGGCTGCTCGCGCTGGGCATCGCGCAGCGCCTGCCGATACTCATCGGCGTCGCGCCGATCCCGTCGGCACGCTCGGCACGCTGGATGCGGGAGAAGCTCTGGGGAACGCTCGTCCCGGACGCGCTCGTCGAGCGGCTCGAGCGCGCGCCCGATCCGAAACGCGAGGGCATACAGATCTGCGTGGAGCTGATGCAGGGGCTCGCGGCGATTCCGGGCATTGCCGGCGTGCACATCATGGCGCCCCGCATGCATTCGGCACTGCCCGAGGTGATCGCGGAATCAGGCGTCGCGGGGAAGCCGCGCGTGCCGTTCTAGCGCAAGTGCGGTCCGCCGAGCAGGCTCTGGTTGATGTACTGCCGGCGATACGTCTCGAAAGGCACCTTGTCGGCCGCCTCGATGCTGCGCTGGGCGGCAAGCGATTCGCTGGCCAGCTGCGCAAATCGCGATTGCGCGGCCGGCGCGAACGGCAATGCCAGCAGCGCGTCGCGATGCCGCATCGATTGTGCCTTGGCGAACTGGACGTAGGAGTTTGCATGGCTCTCGGACATCTGTCTCAGTACCCGCGCGGAGGGCACGCGCGAGGGATCGCCGAGCGCAGCGCACGCATCCTCGAGCGCGGCCCGGTAGTACACTCCGCCGTGCGCAGCGTCGAGCGCCGCGGCGATCGGCCCGCATTCGTCGATCAACCCCGAGCCGCGCTCGCGCAGGATCGACCCGGGACCTCTTTCGACGAGTTGCAGCGTCGCGTCGCGTCCACTCTCGGCGACCTGCCGCCGGTCGCTCGTGATCGCCGCGACTTCTTCCGGTGAATCGGGCGGGCTGTCGCTGAGCAGGCAATAGAGCAGGAACACATCGAGAAAGCGCATCGTGCCTGCGGCAATGCCGACCGGGGAGAAAGGGTCGAGATCCATCAGGCGGACTTCGACATATTCGACACCGCGCTCACCCATTGCATGCAGCGGCCGCTCGCCGCGGCTGATCCGGCGCTTCGGCCGGACGGTGCCGTAGAACTCGTTCTCGATCTGCAGCAGGCTGGTGGAAAGTTGGCGGTAGTCGTCGCCATCACGGATACCGATGGCTTCGTAAGGCGGGTACGGCTCGGTGAGCGCGCCGTGCAGGGATCTGGCGTAGCTTCCGAGGCTGTTGTAGCTCACGCCGAGCGTCGCCTGCGCATCGCTCTGGTAGCCGAGCGGGCCCATGCGCAGCGAAGTGGCGTGCGGCAGGTACAGCGTCCCGGATGTCAGCTCCTGCAAGCGGTGGGCGCGCCCCGCGACAAAGGTGCTGCAGACCGTGGGCGACGCCCCGAACAGATAGAGGAGCAACCACGAGTACCTGCGGAAGTTTCGAATCAGGGTGAAGTAGGCCTCGTCCTGGAAGTATTTTGCCGCCCCCGCGACTCCCGCGACCTTCTGGAGAACCGGCCACGCGGCCTCCGGCATCGAGAAGTTGTAATGCACGCCGGAGATCGTCTGCATGCGCCGGCCGTAGCGGTGGCCGAGGCCGAGTCGGTACACCGTCTTAGCGCGACCGATATTCGAGGATCCGAACTGTCCGATGGGAATCGCGTCGTCCGCAGGCAGGCCGCAGGGCATGCTCGCGCACCAGAGCATCTCGTCGCCGATCTCCCGGTACACCACCTGGTGGAGCTGCTCCAACTCGGCGAGGCACGCATCCACGTCGGTGTGCACGCCCGTGATCAGCTCGAGCTGTGACTCGCTGAAGTCCGTCGTGATGTGCGGATGAGCCAGCGCGGATCCGAGTCCGGCAGGATGGGGCGTGTCGGCCAGCATGCCGGTCGGGCGCACGCGCAGGCTTTCCTTCTCGATGCCGCGCCGGATACCCCGCAACACCTCGGGCGGCAGCGCGCGCAGCCGATTCTCCATGCCGGTCAAGCAGCAGCTCCTCGTCGCAAAGGCGGGTAGGGTAACAGACAGGCGCACTCCGACTGCGGCGTGATCGGAATCACCAATCGGACTTACAAACCGGACTTACAAACCGGACCTACAAGCGGTGCAACTGGAAGCGCAGGGTGATTCCCAGCGTGGCGAATAGGAGTCCGAAGCTCGCGATCATCCACGGGTACCCGAATGCGGCGACACCCGCCCCCATGAGGGCGGCGCCGACCGCCTGGCCCAAGGCCCAGAACATGGAGAATTGCGAGAAGGCAGTCCCGCGCGACTGCGGCGCCATTTCGGCCGCCTTGACCTGCAGCGTGTTGTGCACCATGTAGAAGGAGAATCCCACGCCCACGGTGCAGACCATGACGAGCGGCCAGACCGGCACGAAGAGCACGGCCAGGTAGAAAAACCCGCCGAGGAGCCCGCCGACCAGCACGCATCCCCGCTGGCCGAGCCGCGCGAGGATCCAGCGCACCGTGGCGATGTAGATCAGCCCGCCCAGCCCGAAACCCATCAGCAGCACGCCGATGAGCGTGTAGGACAGGTCGAACTTCTCCCGCAGCATCGCGCCGAGGAAGGAGAATGCGCCGAAGAAGAAAACCATCTCGAGGAACACCGCCGCGAGCACTGCGCGCGTCTTTGGGCGCCTGAGTATCGCGAGGTGCACGGCGGGCGAGAACAGCGGGCCGGTCGAGCGCGGCCCCGTACTCCATTGCGCGCGTGTCCTGACAAGGAGGATGAGGCCGGCCACCGCAAACACGGCGCCGACGAACACGAAGGTCGCGCGCCAGCCGGCAAGGTCGGTCAGCACGCCGCCGATGAAGGGGCCCATCGCCTGGCCGACGATGGTGCCCGAGATGAAGCGCGCGATGACGAGCTGCCGCGTCTCCGCCGGCACCGCGTCGGCGACGAATGCCATGCCGAGCGTCATGGTCGCGGAGACGAAGAGGCCGGTTGCGAAACGCCACGCGATCAGCGCATTCAGGGTCTCGGCCAGCGCGCATCCCAGCGACGCGAGCGCCGCGAATCCCATCATGATCGTCACCACCCGCAGCTTTCCGTAGCGGTCGCCGAGCGGCCCGTGGAAATACTGCGCGCCCGCCTGCGCCAGCGCGAACCCGGTGATCACGGCGGCCGTCGATGGCACGGTCGTGCCGAAATCGCCGGCGAGCCGTGGCAGCATCGGCTCGACGACGCGCATGGCGATGCCGGTGTTGGCTGCGGCGATCGCCAGGAGAACGATGGTTTCCTTCACGGATGGAGGGATATGACACGGAGAGTCCGCGAGTGTAGCCTGTCGAGCTTCCGACTTCGCAGTATCCTGCCCGCGAACGACACCCATGAACCAAGCCGTCGAATCCCCTCTCGCACGCATTCAGTCCCAGGTCGGCACGGTGATGCGCGGCCAGCCGGGCGTCATCCGCAAGGTCGTTGCGGCCTGGATCGCGGGCGTGCACGTGCTGCTGGAGGACTTTCCGGGTACCGGGAAGACCACGCTGGCGAAAGCGCTCGCGCGGAGCGTCGACGCGAAGTTTTCGCGCATCCAGTTCACGCCCGACCTGTTGCCGAGCGACATCATCGGGGTGTCGATCTACGATCAGGGCGAGCACGTTTTCCGGTATCACGAGGGACCGGTGTTCGCGCACGTGTTGCTCGCCGACGAGATCAATCGCGCGTCGCCGCGCACGCAGTCCGCGCTGCTCGAGGCGATGGCGGAGATGCAGGTGACCGTCGACGGCAAGCGGCGCGCGCTGCCGGATCCCTACTTCGTGATCGCCACCCAGAACCCGGTCGAGTCGCACGGCACCTATCCGCTGCCCGAGGCGCAGCTCGACCGCTTCGGACTGCGGATCAGCCTGGGTTACGTCGCGGCGGAGGAGGAGGCGCGCCTGCTCGACTATTCGCCCTCCGACCATCCGGTCGATGCGCTGTCGCCCTGTGCAACGCTCGACGATCTGCGGGCCGCGCGCACCGCGGCATCGCGCATCGGGGTTGCGGACGAGGTGCGGCAATACATCGTGGCGCTGGTGGCGGGAACGCGCCGGCGCGCCGAGATCCGCATGGGGGCCAGCCCGCGTGGCTCGATCACGATCTTCCAGTTGGCCCGGTCGCTGGCACTCGTCGACGGACTCGACTACGTCACCCCCGATCACGTGCAGAGCATCGCCGTGGACGTGCTCGCGCATCGCCTGGCTCTCGACCCGCAAGCGCATTATTCGGGCGCCACTGCGGCCGAGCTCGTACGCCAGATCGCCGCTGCGACGCCTGTGCCGGTATAGCGCAAACAGACGGCACCGTGCTCCCACCTCACCCTCCGCGACTCCCCTCGTTTTCAAGGAGGGGTGCCCGCGCAGCGGGCGGGGTGGTTCGATCTTCGATTCGGCGATTCAAACCACCACGGCTGCTTAGCAGCCACCCCTACTCAAGGAGGAGGGGAAAAAGAGCGGCCGCACCGCGAGGGTCACCAGGGCGATGCGGCTTCTGAATCTGTTTCGCAGGGTGTTCCGGGTCACCCGTTGGTTTCAGCGGCGCGTGACGCCCTCCGGCGTGCTTGTCGCGAGCACCGGAGTCGCGGCGGGGCTGTTGGGCGTGGATACGCGCCTCTCGCTTGCGCACATGGTGTTCGCCGTCGGCTTCAGCCTGATGCTGGTGGGCTTCATCGGGCGCGGCCGGCTGCGGCCTGCGCTGGAAATCGCGCGTCGTCTCCCGCGATTCGTGACCGTGGGAATTCCGGTGCGCTATGTCGTGACATTGCGCAATGTCTCGACGCGCACCCTGGACGGCCTCGCGCTCGAGGAACGCCTGCGCCAACCCTATCCGGACGCTGCGGCCTTCGCGCGGCGGCGCACGCGCGCGTCGAACTGGTTCGACCGGGCAGTGGGCTATCCCGACTGGGTGGATTGGCTGCGGCGCATGCGCGGCGTTGCAGTGGCGCCTGCGGACATTCCCGCTCTCAAGCCCGGGCAATCGGCCGAAGTGACGCTGGCGCTCCAGCCGCTCTACCGGGGCGTGGCGTTCTTTGAAGGCTTCGGCGTGTCGCGCAGCGATCCGCTGGGATTGTGGCGGTCGCTATTCGATGCCCCGGCGGCCGAGGCGCTGGTCGTCCTGCCACAGATCCATCCGGTCGAATGGCCCGTGTTCGGCGGAAGCCGTCACCACCAGCCGGGTGGCATCTCGCAGGCATCGCGGGTCGGCGACTCGGAGGAATTCCGCGCGCTGCGCGATTATCGGCCGGGCGATCCGCTGCGCGCGATCCACTGGCGTAGCTGGGCGCGTACCGGCCGGCCGGTCGTGAAGGAATTCCAGGAGGAATACTTCACCCGGCATGCGCTGGTTCTGGACACCGCGACCACGGCCACAATGGACGAGGCTTTCGAGGCGGCAGTCTCGGTGGCCGCGTCGTTCGCAGTGGCGAACCGCGGCCGGGATTCCCTGCTCGATCTGCTATTCGTGGGACGCGATGCCCATCGAATCACGATCGGCCGCGGCCTCGGGACCCACGACACGCTGCTGCGCGTGCTCGCCACGGTCAACCCTTCGCGTCGCGAAAGCTTCGCGCAGCTCGCCCGGTCCGTGACCGCGCATGCGCCGGTGATCAGCAGCGCAATCCTGGTGTTGCAGGCCTGGGACGAGCCGCGCGCCCGGCTCGTTGCGGCGCTTCAGGGCCTGCGTATCGGCGTGCGGGCGTACGTCGTTGCCGAGTCGATGCCCGACTCGCCGGTCCCCGCGGTTCCGCCGGAAGTGCGTTGGGTCCGGCCCGGCGCGGTGCGGGAGGCGCTCACGCAATCATGAAGCCGCCGCGGTTTCTGCTCGGACTCGGACTCGCGCTCTGGGGCTCCTGCGCCGATGTGCTGTGGCTCGGCGTCCTGCTCGGGGTGCTCGTCGAAGCGCTGCGCACCGCCAATCTGCGGCTCAGCTTCGAGACCGCGGATTTCAATCGGGTCACGGACCTGGGCACACTGCTGTCGATCGGGGCCATCGGCTACTTCGCCGCGACGCTTGGCATGTCGCAAGGCGTGCTGCGTGCGGTCGTCTGGCTGCCCGTGACCGTCGCGCCCGTGCTGCTCGCGCAGCTCGTGTCGGAAGCGGGCGCGCTGAAACTGCGGAATCTCTTCTATTCGCTGCGCAGGAGCGACCTTCCGGAAGCCGACCGGCCGATCAATGTCGCCCATGCGTATTTCGCGCTCTGCATGGTTTCGGCGAGCATTGCAGTCAACGTGTACCAGATGTATCTGCCCGTGGCCACGCTACTCGTCGCCTATGCGCTATACGCGGTGCGGGCACGGGGCCGCGCAACCTGGACCTGGGTGCTTGCCGTTGCATTCGCGATCGTCCTGGGCTCGGCGACGTCGGTGGGGATGAATCGCCTTCAGCTCGCGCTCGAGGACATCGCCTTCGAGTGGTTGTCGGCGGCAGAACCGGATCCCTATCGCGCCGCCACGCGAATCGGCGATGTCGGGCGAATCAAGCTCTCCGACGCGATCGTCTGGCGGGTCCGTACCGAGCGGCCGGTCGACGAATTGCTGCTCTTCGAGGCGGCCTACACGCTCTTCGATGGCAGCGCATGGCGCGCACCCGTCGAGCGTTTCACGCTGCTCGATGCGCCGGCAGAGGGCCAGACGTGGCTGCTGGGGTCGCCCGTCGGGCGGCTGGAGCACATCCAGGTGAGCGGCTATACGGCCGAGGGTGGCGCGATGCTCGCGCTGCCGTCGGGGACGCGCTCGGTGTCCAATCTCGCGGCGAACGCCGTTTCGCGTAACGCGCTCCGCTCGGTGAAGGTGGCCGACGCGTTGCCCTACCTGAGATTCAATGTCGCCCATGCACCGGGCGTGATTCTCCAGCCGGCGCCGACCGATGCGGATCTGCACGTGCCGAGCCAGCTCGACCCGCTGCTCGGCGAGGTGAAGCGCCAGCTCGGCACCCCCGGCAGTGGCGCCGGCGCCGTCTCGGCGGTCCGGCGCTTCTTCGGCGAGCGCTTCCGTTACAGCCTCTATCTCGGAAGCCGGCCGGGCGGCAAGAGCCTCGGCGATTTCCTGCTCGCATCGCGTTCCGGGCATTGCGAGTATTTCGCCACGGCAACCACCCTCATGCTGCGCAGCCTCGGCGTGCCGGCGCGCTACGTCGTTGGCTACTCCGCGCGGGAGTTCGGCGAGATCGACAAGCTGTACGTCGTGCGCAGACGCCACGCCCACGCGTGGACCCAGGCATACGTCGATGGCGCCTGGGTGACCGTGGACACAACCCCGGCGATCTGGGCGGAGGCCGAGGCGCAGGAAGCGGGGCCGTTCACGCCGATCTACGATCGGATCTCCTGGCTCTGGGCGCGATTCAGCGACTGGCGCGTGCGCGAAAGCGAAGACACCGGGAGCTGGCTCCTCGCCGGCGCGCTACTGGTGTGCGTATGGCTCTATTGGCGGCTTTTTCGGCGTCCGCGGGCGAACCAGGCGCCGGGAACGACGCCCGTGAATGTGGAGTCTGCAAGAACGTCGCCATACTTCCAGGCCGAGTCGGCGCTCGCACGTGCCGGCTACGCGCGGCAACCCGGCGAGACACCGCTCGCCTGGCTCGGGCGCCTTGCGTCCGACCGTTGCCCGTACTTCACCGAGACATTGTCCGCACTGGTCGAAGCGCACTATCGGTACGCGTACCAGTCGGACGCCGACCAGCCGGCGCTCCAGACGCAAATGCTGGCGCTCGTGGAGCGCTGGCGTGCGGAAACGGAAGGTCGCTAGACGGATTACGCGAAGCGCGCGCGTACGCTCAGTCCGCGAGGAACGTCGACAGCTTTCCGAAGAGCCAGTCCGGCTGCTCTTCAGGGATGTAGTGGCCGCTTCCGGGCACGATCTCCGCGACGATGTTCTCGCAGAGCTTCTGCATCGCGTCGATCATCACGGGGCCGATCGGCGTGTCGCTGCCGAAAACAGCCGCCGGGACCTCGAGCTTCCCGCGTGCGGCGTAAGCCTGGTTCTGCTTCATGGAAACCGGCATCGCCCGGTAGTATTCGAAGCCGGCCTGCATGGCGCCCGGCGCACTGTAAACGCGCTCGTATTCGTCGAGATCGGCCGCGCTGATCGCATCGGTGACGAGCGAGCGATTCCGGAAGAACCATTCGAGGAAGACGCGCTCGCGACCCGCGGTCAGCGCTTCGGCAAGCCCGCGCTGCTGATTGAAGCCGAAGTGCCAGAGCTTCGGATCGGGCGGGGCGGCGAAAAGCCCGGGAATGACGGCGTCCATGAACACCACGCTGTGCAGGCTCGCTCCGAAGTCGTGCGCGTAGGGAAACGCGAGCCAGGTGCCGATGTCGTGCGTGACCAGCCGTACACGGTTGAAGCCGAGTGCGATGACCGATTCGTGCACGCGGCGCGCCATCGTTGCGACATCATAGCCGTCCGCAGGTCGTTCGGAATCGCCCATGCCGGGCAGGTCGATCGCCGCGACTTCGTACCGCGCCGCGAGCAGTGGCATCAGCTTGTGCCAGGAATACCAGGATTGTGGCCAGCCCGAGAGAAGGACGACCGGCTCGCCCTTGCCGCCGCGTACGACATGCAGCCTGACGTCGGATGCGGCGACCGTCGCATGTCGAAAGCCGCTACCCAGTGTGGCGGCGTCGAAGCGTTGCTGCCTTGCGCCCGCCATTGAATTCCTGCGCCGCGAGCCCGGTCAGGGCCCGGCCGCGCCGGGCACGGCGCGGAGCGGCGTGGCGACTGGTGCGATTGCCGTGGGAGGCTGTCCGTAAATCAGGACGGCCCGCTCGCGGCCCGGTGCGCCGCGCTGTCCGCGGATTTCAAGGGCGGCGGGCGTCCCCACCTCGGTCCGTGCGCGTGCCTCGTCGGCAGCGCGTGCCGCGCGCAGCTCGCGCACGGCGGCGAGGTACTGCTCCTGAAGCGCCAGCGTCGAGCGTCCTTCGATCTCCGCAACGCGAATGGCGCTGATGATGCTCGCAAGATTATCCGGGGAGGCGAGCGAGCGGGTCGGCGCGCCGAACTGCTCGCGCGGCGTGCGGGCGGCATCCGCGAAGCGCTCGGGCGTTGCGACCACCCGGGCGATTTGCGGATTGCCATAGCGCATCGCCCACGTGACGGCGTCGTCGCCCCAATCGTTCTTGAGGCGGGTGTTCGCGCCGAGATTGACCAGCAGCTGTGCGAGCTTCGTGTGCCCCTCGCGCGAGGCCATCATCAGCGGCGAGGATCCGTTGGTCGATCGGGCGTCGATGTTCGCGCCCCGGGCGATGAGCGTATTCACGACTTCCCGATGACCCGCGAACACCGCGTAGTGGAGCGCGGACCATTCGAGACCCTGGCGGTTGATCTGCGCGCCGCGGTCGAGCAGCCAGCGCACTGCGTCGAGATGGCCCTGCCACGCCGCGTGCATCAGCGGCTGCTCGCGGATCGGATTCATCGCGTTGACATTGGCCCCGTGCGCCACGAAGACCGCCATCATGCCGATGTTGCCCTCCCATGCGGCGAGCATGAGTCCCGTTCCGACGCGATCGGCTGAAAATTCGGGGTCGAGTCCTGCTTCCAGCCAGCCTTTGACGGTCGCGACGTCACCGGACTGGATGGTGACCGCGAATCGGACGGGGTCGGGAAGTTCCGCCGCCGCGCCGGCCGGCGCCATCAGGGCGAAGGCCAGTGTTGCCGCGGCCAGGCAGTTGCGTGCTCGGTCGGCGTGGGTCAATTCCTGCTTGCCATTCACACTCTACGGCCGTCATATTCGGAGATTCATGGCGATAAGTCAAAGTTACCGACCCGAATTTCCCGCGCTCTCGGGCGAGTCGAGGGCCCCGTTGCGGTGGGCGATCGCCGGATCGATTGCCCTGCACGCCTTCGTGTTGTCCCTGCCCGGCAGTCCGATCCGGCCGCTCGCGCCCCTGCCGGAGGCGTCGATCGCGGCGCTCACCGCGCGGCTCGAACCGCCGCCTCCGCCCCCTCCGGAAAAACCAGCGGTGCCGGTTCCTGAAAAGACGCCTGCTGCGCCGCCCAGAGTGCTCAAGAACACCATCGATCCGCCGCAGGCGGAGGTGCTCAAGGATCCGATCGAGCCGAAGCCCCAACCCAAGCCGACCCCGAAACCGCGGGCCGAGCGGCCGCAACCGAAGCCGGAACCGAAGCCAGCCGAGTCGAAGCCGCCCCGCCTCGAGACTGCGGCAGCATCTGCCTCGCGCAAAGGCCTCGATCTCCGCCTGCCCGAGCATTTGCGTGGCGGCACCGGATTACGCGTACCGCCCAGCGCGCCGGCTGAAGAACTTTCGCCGAACGAGCTGCGCGAAACGCTCGGCCGTCTTTCGGAGACGATTCTGTTTCCGCCGGAAGCCCTCGAGCGCGGGCTCCAGGGCGAGGTGACCCTGCTCGTCGAGCTCGGCGAGGGTGGTCGAATTCTCGATGCCTCCATCGCGAGCGGCTCCGGCCACAGGATTCTCGACGAGGCCGCGGTCCGTGCCGTGCTCAAGCTCGGCACGCTCGGGCCGTCGTCCGCCAACAAGTCCATAGTTTTGCCGGTGAGGTTCAGGATTCTCTGAAAAGAGAAAAAGCCGAAGGTTACGAACCGGAGGGAACCCGCAAGGTTCCCTCCCGTTAACCTCCTTCCTGCAGAACTGAAAACCCCGCGTAAGCGAGGTTTGTCTTCTTTTGCAATTGAAGAGCGACGCAGTGCAGCGCTGATCAACGGAGGGTTTGTTCTTGGCGGGAAGGGGGGTAACGGGGAGAAACCCGCCGGTTTCCACCTGTTCGTATCCTACCGCCGCCGCCCTCAAGGAACCTGACGGCTCTCATTCCGCTAGTTTCCTTTCCGATGCTCCGCGAGCGCGGCGTGGGCGGCGGCGAGGCGCGCGATCGGCACGCGGAACGGCGAGCAGCTGACGTAGTCGAGCCCGATCCGGTGGCAGAAGTCGATCGACTTCGGATCGCCGCCGTGCTCGCCGCAGATGCCGACCTCGAGATCCGGGCGGGTACTCCGTCCGAGCGTCACGCCCGTTTCCATCAACTTGCCGACCCCGGCCTGGTCGATGGTGGCGAACGGATTCTCCAGCAGGATGTGCTTCTCGAGGTATTCACGCAGGAAGCCGGTCTCCGCGTCATCGCGGGAGATGCCGAAAGTGGTCTGCGTGAGATCGTTCGTGCCGAAGGAGAAGAACTGCGCATGGCGGGCGATCCGGTCGGCCACGAGCGCCGCGCGCGGGATCTCGATCATCGTTCCGAACTCGTATTTCAACTTGACGCCCTGTTCCTTCATCACCGCTTTCGCCTCGGCATCCAGGATGCCCTGCTCGATGCGGAGCTCGTTCGTGGTGGCGACGAGCGGAATCATGATCTTGGGATGGACCTTGACACCGGACTTCACGCACACGCATGCTGCTTCGACGATCGCGCGAACCTGCATGCGCACGAGCGCGGGTAGGTGGATCCCGAGGCGCACGCCGCGCAGACCGAGCATCGGATTCTGCTCGCGCATCGCTTCGACCACGCCGAGCACCTTTTTCTTTTGCGCGAGCGCGCCCGCGAGGCCGAGCGGATCGCCCGTCCCGTCGGCGATCTCGACGCGGGTCTCGAGCTCGGTCACCTCCTGCAACAGCTCGTCGTGGCTCGGCAGGAATTCGTGCAGCGGTGGGTCGATCAGGCGAATCGTGACGGGTAGGCCGTCCATGACCTTGAAGAGGCCGATGAAATCGGCGCGCTGGATCGGCAGGAGCTTGGCGAGCGGTACGGCACGCTCCTCGTCCGTGGCCGCCATGATCATCTGCCGGACGAGCGGCAGGCGGTCGGTCTCGAAGAACATGTGCTCCGTCCGACAAAGTCCGATTCCCTCGGCGCCGTACTCGCGCGCGCGCTGCGCATCGCGGGGGTAGTCGGCGTTTGCCCAGACTCCGAGCGTGCGGAAACCGTCCGCCCACTCGAGGAGCTTGATGAGATAAGGGTCGTCGAAATTCGGGATGACGGTCTTCAACTCGCCCGCGAAGACCTCGCCCGAGGTGCCGTCGATCGACACCGCGTCGCCTTCCTTGAAGACGCGCCCGGCCACGGTGAACCGGCGCGCATCGGCGTCGACGCGCAGCGCCGCCACGCCCACCACCGCGGGCTTGCCGAATTGCCGCGCGACGAGCGCCGCGTGGCTGGTGCGCCCGCCGCGGCTGGTGAGGATCCCCCGCGCCGCAAGCATGCCGTGCACGTCGTCGGGCTTGGTTTCGGGGCGGACCATGATGACCGCCTTCTTCTGGTCGAGACCCCAGGTCTGGGCCGTGTCGGCGTCGAACGCGAGGACACCGCTCGCCGCGCCGGGCGAGACGTTCAATCCGGTGGCGATCCGGTCACCGCGTTCTTTTGCGGCGCGCTTCGCGGCCGGATCGAACTGCGGGTGCAGGAAGAAATCGATCTGCTCCGGCATGACGCGCTTCACGGCCTCGGCCCGGCTGATGAGCTTCTCGTCGGCGAGGTTCACCGCGATGCGGACCGCGGCCTGCGCGGTGCGTTTCGCATCGCGCGTCTGCAGCATCCAGAGCTTGCCGCGCTCGATCGTGAACTCGACATCCTGAACCTCGCGGTAGTGGCGCTCGAGCTTCCTGCAGATCTTCTCGAACTCGGCGTAGATGCGCGGCATCTCGCCTTTCAAGGCCGCGATCGGCTTGGTC
>JAABRB010000488.1 GCA_011391185.1 Betaproteobacteria bacterium | reverse complement strand
GAAGCGGCAGCCGCGGAAAAGGCTTGGCGCACAAGGCGCTACCGCGAATGGGCCGCTTGGTCGATTCGATGAAACTATCCGCCAGATCGGAACTGCTGACCTTCGTTATAGGCGCTGCCCTGTTCGCCGCGGCGGGCGCGTTCGCCTGGTGGACGATGAACGGTGGCGGCCCCGCCGCCGCGCAAGGCCCGGCCCGGCCCGAGCGGGCGGTCGCTGTTTCGGCGGCGCGCGCCGAATTGCGCAACATGCCGTTCCGCGTCGACGCTGTCGGCACCGTGCAGCCCATGGTCAGCGTCGCCGTGCGTTCGCGCGTGGACAGCCAGATCGAAAAAGTCCATTTCGCCGACGGCGCGCTGGTCAAGGAAGGCGAGCAGCTCTTCACCCTGGACTCGCGTTCGATCGAAGCCCAGATCCGCCAAGCCGAGGCGACGCTCGCCCGCGACAAGGCGCTGCTCGAAAAGTCGGAGCGCGATCTCGCGCGCATCTCAGGGCTTGTGGACAAGGGCACCTATACGCCGGTGCAGCTGGCCGACGCCCGTACCAATGTCGAATCCTTCAAGGCGACTGTCGCCCAGGGCGAGGCTACGTTGCAGAACCTGCGCGTGCTCCGTACCTATTACGACATCTTTGCGCCCGCTACCGGTCGCATCGGCATTTCCGGTGCCCGACCCGGTGCGGTCATCCGCGCGTCGGATACCGCGGCGCCGCTCGCGACCGTGAACCAGATGGCGCCGATCTATGTCGCGTTCGGCGTACCGGAACGTTTCGTCGGCGGTTTGCGCATGGCCGGAGACAAGGCGACCGTCATGGCTTTCCCGCAGGGCATGCGCGAGGTCGCCGACGGCCGCGTCGCGTTCATCGACAACACGGTCGACGTGATGACCGGAACCATCATGGTGCGCGCCCGCTTCGGCAATGCGGACGAGATGCTGTGGCCCGGCACGCTGGTGAGCGTGCAGTTGACGCTGCGCATCGACGATGGCGTGGTGACCGTGCCGACCGGAGCGATCCAGAGCGGCCAGAAGGGCACCTTCGTATTCGTGATCGAAAACAACGTTGCTAAGATCCGCCCCGTGACCGTGCCGCGCAGTGTGGACGGCGTCGCGCTGGTCGCCGAAGGCATCAAGGCCGGCGAAACCGTAGTCACCGAAGGGCAGTTGTCGCTGCGCGACGGCATCCGGGTCGATATCAAGCGCCCGGCGGGAACCTGACATGACCTTGCCCGAACTCTGTATCCGCCGGCCGGTAATGACCACGCTGTTCATGGTCTCGCTGATCGTCGCGGGCGTGTTCGGCTATCGGCTGCTCGCGGTCGCCGCGCTTCCGCGCGTCGATTTTCCCACCATCAACATATCCGCGCAATTGCCCGGCGCGAGCCCGGAGACCATGGCGGCCTCGGTCGCGACCCCGATCGAGCGGCAGCTTGCGACCATCTCCGGCATTACTTCGATGACCTCGGCAAGCGCCGCCGGCAACACGTCGATCACGGTGCAATTCGACCTTGGCCGCGACATCGATGCAGCCGCGCTCGACGTGCAGACCTCGCTCGCCGCCGCGCAGCGCTGGCTACCGTCGCAGATGCCGGCGCCGCCGAGCTTCCGCAAGGTGAACCCGGCCGATGCGCCGGTTCTGTTCATGACGCTCTATTCGGACACCTTGCCGCTTTCGACCGTGCACGAATACGGCGACACGCTGCTGGCGCAGCAAATCTCGCAGATTCCCGGCGTCGCCCAGGTCCAGGTGTTCGGCGGGCAGAAATACGCCGTGCGCGTGCGCCTCAATCCCGACGCCGCCGCCGCGCGCGGAATTTCCATCAACGAAATCCAGACCGCGATCGCCGCGGCAGCCTCCAGCACGCCCCTCGGCGTCATGTCGGGCCCCAGGCAGACGCTGACCCTCGACATGGGAATGCAGGTCGCGAGCGCCGAACCCTATAAGCGCGTCATCGTGGCTTGGCGCAACGGCGCGCCGGTGCGGCTCGAGGAAGTCGCAAAGGTCGAAGACGGCGTCGAGAACGAACGCATCGCCGGCTGGTTCAACTCCGTCCGCTCGATCAATCTGGCGGTCTATCGCCAGCCCGAGGCCAACACCATCGACGTCGTCGATGCGGTGAAGAAGCGTCTCCCCGATTTCCGGCAACAGATTCCCGCCGGCATCGGCATCCAGGTCCTGATGGACCGCTCGGTTTCGATCCGCAACTCGGTCGAGGCCGTGCAGACGACGCTGGTCGAGGCGGTCGTGCTCGTCGTGCTGGTGATTTTCCTGTTCCTCAGGAACGGCCGGGCCACCATTATCCCGTCGCTCGCGCTCCCGCTTTCGATCGTCTCCGCTTTTGCGGTGATGTGGGCGCTCGGATTCTCCATCAATAACATGACCTTGCTTGCGCTGGTGCTGTGCGTGGGCTTCGTCGTGGACGACGCCATTGTCGTGCTCGAAAACATCTACCGCTACGTCGAGCGCGGCATGCCGCCGTTCCAGGCCGCGCTCAAGGGCTCGCGCGAGATCGGCTTCACCATTCTCTCGATGACCTTGTCGCTGGTCGCCGTCTTCATCCCGGTCCTGTTCATGGGCGGAGTGGTCGGCCGCGTGTTCCGCGAGTTCGCCGTCACCATCTCGGTCGCGATCCTGGTTTCCGGCTTCGTATCGCTGACGCTGACGCCGATGTTGTGCGCGCGCATGCTGAAACCGATCGATCACAAGAAGAAGCCGGGGGCGCTGTTCCGGCTCTCCGAACGCGTCTTCGATTCCTGGCTCTCCGGCTATCGCCGCAGCCTCGATTTCGTCTTGCGCCACCGGCCGGCCACGCTCGGCGTCACGCTGGCGACGCTTGTGCTCGCCATCGGCCTCTATGCCTGGATCCCGAAAGGCTTCTTTCCCGTCGAGGACACCGGCTTCATCTCCGGCACGGTCGAGGCCGCGACCGACATCTCGTTCACCGCCATGTCGGAGCGGCAGCAGCAGGTAGCGGAGATCGTGCGGCGCGATCCAGACGTC
>JAABRB010000487.1 GCA_011391185.1 Betaproteobacteria bacterium | reverse complement strand
CCGCCGATCTGGCCGATGCCGACAAGCACAAGCTGTTCGACAAGATCGTGCGCGGCACTTTCACGGCCGAAGAGGCCGATCTGTTCCGCGGCCAGATGCTGACCGAAATGGCGGCCATGAGCATGGACGACGGGCTCGTGCTGCAAATCCACCCGGGTTCGTTGCGCAACCATAATCCGGCGCTGCACGCCGCCTTCGGCCGCGACATGGGCGCCGACATCCCGACCCGCACCGATTACGTGCGCGCGCTGAAGCCCTTGCTCGACCGTTTCGGCAACGAGCGCGCTCTTAGTGTCATCGTTTTTACTCTCGACGAGACCAGCTATTCGCGCGAACTCGTCCCGCTCGCCGGGCACTATCCGTGCCTCAAGCTCGGGCCGGCCTGGTGGTTCTATGACAGCCCCGACGGCATGCGCCGCTTCCGCGAGCTGACTACCGAGACGGCCGGCTTCTATAATACCGTCGGCTTCAACGACGACACCCGCGCCTATCTTTCGATTCCCGCCCGCCACGATATGGCGCGGCGGGTGGACTGCGCCTTTCTCGCCGAACGCGTGGTTACGCACCGGCTCGACGAGGACGAGGCGCATGAAGTCGCCCACGACCTGGCCTATCGGCTCGCCAAGGAGGCCTACCGGATGTGAACCGGCAGGGCGAAATGACCTGAACTGAAGAAACCATCATCAAGGGAGGAAACGACAATGAAAATGAAGCGACGTGAATTCATCGGCCTCGGCGGCGCAGCCGTCGCGCTCACAGCCGTGGGCCTGGCGGCGAAAACGCCCGCCTTCGCTCAAGCCAAGCTCGTGCTCAAGGCCACCGACGTCCATCCGCTCGGCTATCCGACGGTCGAGGCGGTCGTGCGTATGGGCAAGCGGCTGGAAACGGCGTCCAACGGCCGTATCAGTATCCAGATGTACCCGTCGATGCAGCTCGGCGGTGAGAAGGAGATGATCGAGCAAGCCCAGGTCGGCGCGCTCGCCATGGCCCGCATCAGCGTCGGCCCCATGGGACCGATCGTGCCCGAGCTCAATGTGTTCAACCTGCCCTTCATGTTCCGCGACGACACGCATATGGAGAAGGTGATCGACGGCCCGATCGGCGTCGAGATGCTGAAGAAGCTCAGCGACCATCCGACCGCAGGCCTGATTGGCATCTGCTGGATGAACGCCGGCACCCGCAACGTCTACAACAGCAAGAAGCCGATCAAAACGATCGAGGACCTCAAGGGCCTCAAGATCCGCATGATGGGCAATCCGGTGTTCGTCGAGACCATGAATGCACTCGGCGGCAACGGCGTCGCCATGGGCTACGACCAGCTCATCAACGCGTTGCAAACCGGCATCGTCGACGGCGCGGAGAACAATTATCCGAGCTACGCCAGCGGACAGCACTATCGCTATGCAAAATACTACTCGCTGACCGGGCACTTGATGATCCCGGAAATCCTCGTCTTCTCGAAGAAAATCTGGGAAACGCTCTCCAAGGAGGACCAGGCATTGATCCTGAAATCCGCCAGGGAAGCGCAGCTCGAGGAACGCAAGCTTTGGTACGCAATGGAAGAGATCTCGCTCAAGCAAATGCGCGAGGCGGGCGTCGAGATCATCCAGATCGCCGACAAGAAGCCGTTCCAGGCGGCTGTAAAACCGGTGTGGGATAAGTTCGGCGCCGCGCACGCCGCGCTCATCCAGCGCATCCAGGACGTGAAGTAACGCCTAACGCTGAAATGAGACGGAGGCCGGCCGACGCCTCGGCGGAAGCCGGCCTCCTTGTTGCCGAACGGGGAACGGCATGAAGGCACTCTATATCCGGGCGATGGACCTGCTCCATCGCTTCTGCATGGTGGTCTCGGGCGTCTGTCTCGTGGTCATCACGCTCATCATCCCGTGGGGCGTTTTCACCCGCTACGTGCTGAACAGCGCATCGTCCTGGCCGGAGCCGGCGGCGGTGCTGCTGGTGATCTGGTTCTCGTTCCTGTCCGCGGCACTTTGCTACCGCGAGAACCTGCACATCGGCGTGGCGGTGATCCCCATGATGCTGCAGGGCACCGCAAAGAACGTCGCCGGCTGGCTCATCGAGCTCTGCATGATGGGCACCAACTTCTTCATGCTCTGGTGGGGCATCAAGCTCGTCCATACCACCTGGTACCAGTCGATCTCCGACTTCCCCGGCTATTCGGTCGGCCTTTC
Source organism: Betaproteobacteria bacterium (assembly GCA_011391185.1). Next base: position 806 of record JAABRB010000487.1, on the reverse strand, counting down.
CTATCTGCCGGTTCCGCTTGCCGGCGCCATCACCGTCCTGTTCGTCATCGAGCGTCTGTGGGTCGGCAATCTTTTCGCCGGGCCGGCCGACGACAGCCTCAATCCCGTCAGCGCCGAATAGACGGGACGCGCCATGGATATCTTCATCCTGCTCGGCGGCTTCACGGTGCTCTGCCTGCTCGGCGTGCCCGTCGCCTATGCGCTGGGTCTCGCCGCCATCATCACCGCATTGTGGATCGAACTGCCGCTCGAAGCGGTGATGCTGAAGGTCTCCGACGGCACCGACGATTTCGCGCTCCTGGCGATTCCCTTCTTCATCCTGGCCGGCGGCATCATGGCCGAAGGCGGCATGGCCGAGCGGCTGGTGAATCTCGCCAAGATTTTCGTGGGCTTCATCCGCGGCGGGCTCGCATTGGTGAATATCCTCGCCTCCACCTTTTTCGGCTGCATCTCGGGCTCATCCATCGCCGATACCGCCTCGATCGGTTCGGTGATGATCCCGCAGATGATCAAGAACGGCTATCCGCGCCTGTTCGCCGTGAACGTCACGATTTCGGGCTCGCTGCAGCCGCTTCTGATCCCGCCATCGCACAACGCGGTGATCTATTCGCTCGCCGCCGGTGGAACCGTGTCGGTCGCCCATCTGTTCATCGCCGGCGTCATTCCTGGCCTTTTGTTGGGCCTCTCCTTGATGGCGCTCTGTCTGATCATCGCCTACCGGCGAAACTTCCCGAAAGGCGAGGTCATTCCGCTACGCCGCGCGCTCAAGATCGTCGTCGAGGCTTTTTGGGGCCTGCTCACCGTAG
>JAABRB010000486.1 GCA_011391185.1 Betaproteobacteria bacterium | reverse complement strand
CTCGCGCGGCGTGAGGTCCGGGAATGCCGCATCGCGACGGTCGGGCGCCTCGCCGGCATCGAGGAACTCGTTCACCTCCGCGACGAACTGCGCGAACGCGGGTTCGGTTTCGAGCAGGAGATGATTGTTCGTTTCGAGCGGCACGAAGCGGGCGTCGGGCACGAGTGCCGCGATGCGCCTGCCTTCCTCGAACGGGACGCGCAGGTCGCCGCGTGCGTTCAGCACGAGCGTGGGGCACGCGACCCGCGCGGCGGATTCGCTGGCATCCATCTCGTGGATGGACGCGAGAATCCGCGCCGCGCACGCCGGCGTGGTGGAGGTGCGCTCGAGCTCGTTCAGCGCGCGCATGTGCTCCGGGGAGCCGCCCGGGATGAGGAGCGAGCTGAACATCTGGCGGAAGGCCGGGTTGTCCTGCCCCCAGCCGAGCTCGACGAGCCCGAGCATCATGTGCCACTGCTTGACCTGCTCGGGCGTGGGGTCGCGGCGCATGAAACCCCGGAGAAATCCCCCGTAGACGACGAGGCGCGTCACGCGTTCGGGGTGGCGCGCCGCGTAGGTGATCGCAATGGCGCCGCTCTGCGATGCGCCGAACAACGCGAAGCGCTTGAGCCCGATCGTGTCCACCACGGCTTCGAGGTCGGCCACCCAGCGATCGAGCGGAAGCTCGCCGACGTCCCGGTCCGAGAGGCCGCACCCGCGCGGGTCGTACCGCACGAGCGTGTGGTGGCGGCTGAGTTCTGCGAGCCACGGCCGCCAGAGCGGGTTGCGGAGATCGTTCTCGAGGTGGGTGAGGTAGTGTGCGGCGCGGACGAGTGGCGGGCCTTTGCCCATCGTCGAATAGGCCAGGCGCAATCCGTCGTCCGCGCGACAGAAGCGGATCGTCTGCTTCAGCTCGGGCATGCGGGGGGTCGGGCGGCGCTATCTGCCCGGTTGCGCCGGCGCGGGAGGGGCGCCGAGCTGCTGCAAGAGGCCGAGCACATCCAGGACCCCCCAGTGCTCCACGATCTTGCCGCCGGCGATGCGCACGATATCGACGCCCGTGACTGTCACCGGGCGGCCGGTGGGCGCGATGTTCTGGAAGGGCCCGCGGTGCGTGCCGCGCAGCGTGAAGTGAAACGCCACCTTGTCCGATTCGGCGAGCAGGTTCTCGATGGTGAAATGCAGGTCGGGAAAGGCCTCGCGGATCATCGCGATGCGCTGCTTCTGCGCCGCGACGTCGAGTCGACCTGCCGGCGTGAATCGCACGTAGCCCGGGCCGAGGATCTCGTCCGCTACGGCCAGGTTGCCCTGGTTCCCGATCTCCTCGATGTAGCGGCGGACGACGGCCTTGTTTCGCTCGTCAGACATGGGAGAGTCCTCCTCGGGGGCGCCTCGCGTATTCCACTCCTAGCGGGCGAGCAGTGCAACTGGCGCGCGTCCATTGGCGCGCCCGTCACGAGCCTGCACCTGTCGGCAAGACGCGCAGGGACTGGCCGGACCAGGAGCGGCTCGCGCTGCGCTTCGACGAGTCCAGAGGCTACGAGTCATGCGGAAGGCAGTCCAGGGCCTTGGAGTTGCGCTATTCGCGATTCGCGAATAGCATATCCCCATGATTCTGAAGCCCCAGGACGTCGTCGTCCTCTTGAAGCTTGTCGCCCTGAACGACCAGCCTTGGACTTTCCAGCACCTGGCGGTGGCGCTCTCCATCAGCCAGTCCGAGGTCCACGCGGCCGTGCACCGCGCGGTCGCCGCGAGGCTGATGAATGAAGCGACTTCGTCCACCGGCCGGCCGATGCGCCCGCAACTGCTGGAATTCCTCGTCCATGGCGTGAAGTATGCCTATCCCCCGGAGCGCGGGGAGATCACCCGCGGCGTGCCGACGGGCTACGCCGCGCCTCCGCTCAACCAGCAGATCGCAGGCTCGAGCGACCCGCCGCCGGTGTGGCCCTACGCGGAAGGCAGCGTGCGCGGCTACGCGTTCGCGCCGCTCTACCGCACCGTGCCGGAGGCGGCGCTGCGCGATGCGGCGCTCTACGAGCTGCTCGCGCTGGTGGATGCCCTCCGCGACGGACGCGCGCGCGAGCGCAGCCTTGCCGAAAAAGCGCTCGAGAAGCGGCTCCGGCCGGCGGGATGACATGGCCGATCTGAACATCGAGCTCCTCACGCGGGTCGCCGAAGCCCTCGGCGAACTGCGCGAGCGCATGACGTTCGTGGGCGGCTGCGCCACGGCGCTCCTCATCACGGATCCGGCGGCGAGCCCCGTGCGCGCGACGCAGGACGTCGACGCGGTCGTGGTGGTGGTGTCGCTCGCCGAGTACCACCGCCTGGGCGCGTCGCTGCGCGCGAAAGGATTTTCTCAGCCGCTCGAGGACGGAGCGCCCGCATTCCGATGGACGATCGCGGGCCTGAAGCTCGATCTGATGCCCACCGACCCCGCTGTCCTGGTTTTTTCCAACCGCTGGTACGGCGCCGTGCTGGAATGCGCCTTCACCGCGACCGATCGCGACTACGCGCGGTTCCGGGGTCTCAAGTGGCGGACGCCGTGGTGACCGCGTCGCGTCTGCCCCGCGCCTGCACTGCCGCTTCACGGCAGCCGCCGAGCATTGGAGCGGCGTTCGGCGCGCGAGGAGGACCGGCGGGAGGGGCCGGCTACGGCTTCTTCTCGCGGACGGCCCGCGGCTGGCCCTTGTCCTGGATGTAGATCGCGAGGAGCCGGGTCGGGGCGGTGGTGCTCGCGTTCCTCGTGCCGTGCGGCACCTTTGGCCCCTCGGACAGGATCTCGCCCGCCTTGACCGTGACCGGTGGCTTTCCATCGTCGAACGACGTGAGGGAACCTTCCAGGACGTAGGCGAACGTGTCTCCGGAGTGATAGTGCCGTCCGGTATCCGCACCCGGTGCGATCTCGATGAGCGCGAAGATCACTTCCTTGCCCGGACTTGCAATCAGCTCTCGCTTCAGGATCTCGGTGAGCTTCAGCCCCGGCTGCTGGGCCGTCACCACGTCGTTCCCGATCACGCCTGCGGCGAGT
>JAABRB010000485.1 GCA_011391185.1 Betaproteobacteria bacterium | reverse complement strand
TCAAGGCCGTGCTCACGCTGCCGTGGGGCTTCGAGATCTATGGCCTGCTCACCCGGTGGAATCCTCTGAACGTGCGTGCCCCGCTCCCGAAGGCGCGCACCGGCCGCCGGGTCCTGGTCGTGGGGATGGGCCCCGCCGGGTTCAGTCTCGCCCATCACCTCATGAACGAGGGTCATCAGGTCGTCGGCATCGACGGTCTCAAGATCGAGCCGTTGCCCGAGACCCTGTCCGGCGTTCGCCCCGACGGTAGCCGCGTGCCGTTCGAGCCGGTTCGCGATGCGATGAGCATGTACGAGTCGCTTGACGCGCGCGCGATGGCGGGCTTCGGCGGCGTCGCCGAATACGGCATCACGGTGCGTTGGGACAAGAATTTCCTGAAGCTCGTGCGGCTGTTGCTCGAGCGGCGCAGCGAGTTCGCCATGTACGGCGGCGTGCGGTTTGGCGGGACGATCACGCTCGACGACGCCATGGCCATGGGATTCGACCACGTAGCGCTCTGCATGGGTGCCGGCAAGCCCACCACGCTGGATATCCCGAACGGCCTTGCGCGCGGCGTGCGCACGGCGTCGGACTTCCTCATGGCGCTGCAGCTCACCGGCGCGGCCAAACGCGACTCGATCGCGAACATGCAGCTGCGCCTGCCGGTGGTGATCATCGGTGGCGGACTCACCGCCATCGATGCCGCGACCGAATCCCTCGCCTACTACGTCGTGCAGGTGGAGAAATTTCTCGCGCGCTTCCAGGATCTTTCCGCGCTGAACGGCGAGGACGCCATACGCGACCGCTGGACGCCGGAGGAGCGCGAGATCGCCGAGGAATTCCTCTCGCATGCGCGCGCGATCCGTGCCGAGCGACGCAAGGCTTCCGCAGAGGGCCGGGCGCCACGGATCGCCGAAATGCTGCAGCACTGGGGCGGCGCGACGATTGCCTACCGCCGCCGCCTGATCGACAGCCCGTCCTATACGCTGAATCACGAAGAAGTGGAGAAGGCGCTCGAGGAAGGGATTCTTTTCGCTGAAGGGCTGACGCCGCTTGCCGTCGACGTCGACGACTACGGTGCAGTGAGCGGCATGCGGTTCCGGCGTCAGAAGTTCGGTGCGGACGGCAAGGGCACCGACGACGGCGAACTGCGCCTGCCCACCTGCTCGGTTTTCATCGCCGCGGGCACGCAACCCAATACCGTGCTCGCCCGCGAGGATGCGGCGCACTTCGCGCTCGACGGCAAGTACTTCCGGGCCTGCGACGAAGCCGGCGCGCCCCTGAAGCCGGAGTTCTCGATCTCCAAGCCGGAACGCCCCGACGTACTGCTCTCGCGACTCCCGGATGGACGCTTCGTCTCGTTCTTCGGTGACCTGCATCCGTCCTACTTCGGCAACGTGGTGAAGGCGCTCGGCTCGACGAAACAGGGATTTCCGGTCGTCTCACGCGTGCTCGCGGGTCGCGAGCCGGCCGTCACCGGCTCCGCCGCGGATTTCGTGAAACGGCTGGACCACGAACTGCGTCCGGTCGTCCGGGAAGTGAAGCGCCTCACGCCGACCATCGTCGAGGTGATCGTGCACGCCCCGGCTGCCGCGCGGCGTTTCGAGCCCGGCCAGTTCTTCCGGCTGCAGAACTACGAGACCATCACCCCGCAGATCGAGGATTCCGGCCGCGCGGGCGCCACGCGCATGCAGATGGAAGGCCTCGCCCTCACGGGCGCCTGGGTCGACCGCGAGCAGGGTCTCGTCTCGACGATCGTGCTCGAGATGGGCGGCTCGTCCGATCTCTGCGCGATGCTGAAGCCCGGCGAGCCCATCGTGCTGATGGGCCCGACCGGCGCGCCGACCCATATCGAGCCGAACGAGACGGTGGTGCTCGTGGGCGGCGGACTCGGCAACGCCGTGCTGTTTTCGATCGGCCAGGCGTTCCGCGCACAGGGCTCGAAGGTGCTCTACTTCGCCGGCTACAAGAAGGTCATCGACCGCTACCACGTACCGAACATCGAGGCGGCCGCCGACGTCGTCGTCTGGTGTTGCGACGAGGAGCCCGGGTTCGCACCCGGCCGGCCGCAGGATCTGGCGACCGTGGGCAACATCGTTCAGACGATGGAAGCCTACGCCTCGGGCCGGCTCGGCGCGCAGCCGATCGACATGCGCGATGCCGATCGGGTCATCGTCATCGGGTCCGACCGCATGATGGCGGCGGTGGCGCGCGCCCGCCACGCCGTCCTCGCGCCTTACCTCAAACCCGGGCACGAGGCGATCGGCTCGATCAACTCGCCGATGCAGTGCATGATGAAAGAGATCTGCGCACAATGCCTGCAGCCGCACCGCGATCCGGAGACCGGCAAGGTCTCCTACGTCTTCTCCTGCTTCAATCAGGATCAGCCGCTCGATCGCGTGGACTTTCTCTCGCTCTCGGAGCGCCTGAAACAGAACGCGCTCACCGAGAAGGTCACTGCGCAGTGGCTGCAGCACTGCATGCCGGCCTTGCGCCGCGCGCGGGAGTTCGTCTAGCCACCCGAGGCGCGCAGGGTTATCCCCTCCTCTCCGAGGAGGGGTGGCGCAAAGCGCCGGGGTGGTGTTCCAGAGCCTATGCAGTAGGCCGTGGCAGCGCCGATCGAAACCGCAACCACCCCGCCCGCTTCGCGGGCACCCCTCCTTGGAAAGGAGGGGAAACACCAGTGGCGCCGCTAACCCCGCTCCGCCCGCAGCTTCCCGAGCAGCGCTCGGTGCGCCTCATGGGTGGAGGTCTCGAGAAACGACCCGATCTCGTACTCCCGCAGTTCCGCAACCGCTGCGCCGCGGCGATCGGCGAGCGTGAGCGCCTTGATGGCCCGCAGCACGTGCGGCTGGTGCTCGAACATCGGCGCGACGAAGCGCTCCACGTCCTCCAGGAAATCGCCGTCGACGGCGGCGACGCGATTCACGATCCCCATCGCAAGCGCCTCGTCCGAGGATAGCCTCCGCGCGGTCGCGAGCAGCTCGAGTCCGCGCGCGCGGCCGACCAGCCGCAACAGGTCGGTACCGCCACCGAACGCCGTGG